>NZ_CALLZT010000156.1:0-12685 GCF_937858515.1 uncultured Gordonia sp.
CGGTCACCCAGAGTTGGGCGGTTGCCCCGGGTCTGGTCGACGGCCCGACCGCAGAGTTTGAAGTCCCGAACGAGGGTGGGCGGCACAGCTCCACCGAAAACCCCGACAACCGGAGCTAAATTTCCATGGCCAGTGCCACCACGCGTGGCATTGATCGGATAGCAAAGGCCGGAAACGGTGCACTCGCACAGTCCGGCAATATCGTTCAGCTATTCGTCGATGTCGCACGCCAGTCCCTTGTGCGCCCGTTTCAGTGGCGAGAGTTCATCCAGCAGGCTTGGTTCATCGCCAGCGTCACGATCTTGCCGACCGCGCTCATCGCGATCCCGTTCGGCGCGATCGTCTCGTTGCAGACCGGCTCGCTGATCAAGCAGATCGGTGCCGAGTCCTACACGGGCGCCGCCAGCGTCCTGGTGGTGATCCAGCAGGGGTCACCGCTGGTCACCTCGCTGTTGGTGGCAGGTGCCGCCGGATCGGCGGTCGCCGCCGACATCGGCTCGCGAACGATCCGCGAGGAGATCGACGCGATGGAGGTGCTGGGCATCAACCCCATCCAGCGTCTCGTCGTACCCCGCGTGCTGGCCATGATCCTGGTCGCCATGCTGCTCAACGGCCTCGTCGCCGTCATCGGTATCGGCGGTGGTTACGTGTTCAACGTCGTGCTGCAGAACGGTACGCCCGGTGCGTATCTGGCCTCGTTCAGCGCGCTGGCCCAGCTCCCCGACCTCTATATCTCCACGGTCAAGGCAGCCATCTTCGGTGTCATCGCCGGCGTCGTCGCCGCCTACAAGGGACTCAACCCCAAGGGCGGACCGAAGGGTGTGGGTGACGCCGTCAACCAGAGCGTCGTCATCACGTTCCTGCTGCTGTTCCTTGCCAATCTGATCATCACGGCGGTCTACCTCCAGATCGTTCCGGCGAAGGGAAGCTGACGCGATGTCTGACTCCGGTGGTGGCGTCACAATCACCAAATCGCGCGCCGAGTATTACGCCTACGAGGCGCGCAAGCAGCTCAACAAGCCGCTGAAGATCCTCGACGGTGCCGGCGAGCAGATGTCCTTCTACGGACGCACGCTCGCCTGGATCCCGCGCACCATCGTGCATTACAAGCGCGAGGTGCTGCGTCTGCTGGCCGAGGTCGCCTTCGGCTCGGGCGGTCTGGCCGTCATCCTCGGCACCGTCGGCGTCATGGTCATGATGTCCGGTTTCACCGGTGTCGTGGTCGGCATGCAGGGCTACGCGGCCCTCGACCAGCTCGGATCGCAGGCTCTGACCGGCTTCCTGTCGGCCTACGTCAACACCCGCGAGGTCGCGCCGCTGGTCGCCGCGCTCGCATTGTCGGCGACGGTCGGCTGCGGCTTCACCGCCCAGCTCGGCGCCATGCGGATCTCCGAAGAGGTCGACGCCATGGAGGTCATGGCCGTTCCATCGGTCCCGTACCTGGTGTCGACCCGCGTCATCGCCGGATTCATCGCCGTCATCCCGCTGTACGTGCTCGGCCTGATCTCGGCGTACTTCGCCTCCCGCACGGTGACCACCCTGTTCAACGGTCAGTCCACGGGATCGTACGACCACTACTTCAACCTGTTCCTACCACCGGTGGACGTGTTGTGGTCGTTCGGCAAGGTGCTGGTGTTCGCGTTCGTGATCATCCTCGTGCACTGCTACTACGGCTACTTCGCCAGCGGCGGCCCCTCCGGCGTGGGCGTGGCCGTCGGTCACGCGGTGCGAGCCGCGCTGGTGCTGATCGCGCTGCTGGACTTCTTCCTCGGCCTCGCCATCTGGGGAACGTCGACAACCGTTCGAGTGGGAGGCTAGGCGCCCGATGTCCGCAACAGTTCGTCAACGACTCCTCGGCCTGATCTTCCTGCTGGTCTGCATCGGCTTCCTGGCCTTTACGATCCTGCAGTTCAACAAGGCTTTCACGTCGTTCACCACCGTCAAGTTCACCACCGACACCGCGGGTAACGCGCTGCCCAACGCCGCCGACGTCAAGGCGCGCGGCGTCATCGTCGGCGAGGTCCGCGAGATCACGCCGTCCCCCGACGGCAAGGTCGTCGTCACCCTCGGCCTCGACCCCGACATGGCCAAGAAGCTGCCGGCCGACACGACCGCTCGCATCCTGCCCAAGACCCTGTTCGGCGAGCGCTTCGTCGACCTGAACGTCCCGGAGACCACGGGCGGTCCGACGCTGGCCAGCACCAAGAACGCGACCATCCGCACCGACGAGAGCGGCAACGCCAAGGAAATCCAGGAGATGTTCGACAAGCTCCTGCCACTCCTCAAGGCCGTTCCCCCGCAGGACCTGAACATCACCCTGACCGCGCTGTCCAAGGCGCTCGAAGGCCGTGGTGACCAGTTGCACACCACGATCACCGACCTCAACAAGGTGTTCAGCGGCATCAACAAGGTGCTGCCGGATCTGGAGGGCACGCTGCAGGGTCTGTCGGACTTCTCGCAGACCTACTCCGAGGCGCTGCCGAACATCATCGACGGCCTCGACAACCTGCGGACCACCGGAAACACGATCGTCGAGAAGCAGTCCGATCTGCGGAATCTGATCTCGACGCTGAGCACCGCGGCCACCGACACCACTGGCTTCCTGCAGACCAACCGCAGGGATCTGCTCGACATCGTCATCAAGGGCGAACCGTTCCTGCGCGGCGCGGCACGGCAGTCACCGGCTTTCGGCTGCACGTTCAAGAACTTCGCGAGCATCGTTCCGGAGGCCGACAGGGTCGTCGGCAAGGGCACGGCCAACCCCGGTCCCCGAGTGAACCTCCAGTTCGTCAACCCGCGCGGGCGTTACCTGCCCAACCAGGACGAGCCGCGGTTCTTCGACTACAACCGTCCGGCCATCTGCTACGAATCGCCGACCAACGGTCGTCCCTTCCCGCAGTATCCGGGTGGTGGCCTCGGCGAGGGCTCGTACCAGCCGCCGTCACGTAACGCCGGTCCCAGGGATATCCCGATCGCCGGTGACGACTTCCCGATCAGCCCGCCGAGCCAGAACAGCGTGGTTCCCGCCGGAACGATTGCTGCCAACCCCTATGACAACGCGGAGTACGTCAATCAGTTGAAGGTCGTCTACGCCGGTACCACCGGCAACGACCCGGAGAATGTTCCCGCCTGGGTCACCATGATCGGCGGAGCCGGGCTCAAGGGAGCACAGGTGAACATCAAATGAAATCCATCACCGGACCCCTGATCAAACTCATCGTGTTCGCGGTGATCACCGTGATCACGACGTCGATGCTGGCGCTGACGATCGGCAACGTCGGCGGCAGCGGTGACTCCGAGTTCAAGGCAGTCTTCGATGACGCTGCGATGCTCAACGCCGGCGACGACGTCCGTATCGCGGGCGTGCGCGTCGGCCAGGTCACCGATGTGAAGATCCACAACCGCAACCAGGCACTGGTCACCTTCAACGCCGACCGCGACCGACTGCCCGAGGGCACCAACGTGGTGATCAAGTACCGCAACCTCACCGGCCTGCGGTATCTGGCCCTCGAACGGGGTGCCGGAGATCAATCGGTCGCCTTCAAACCCGGCCACGTCTTCGGCACCGACTCGACGACGCCCGCGGTCAACCTCACCGAACTGTTCAACGGATTCAAGCCGCTGTTCAAGGAGTTGAGCCCGACCGAGGTCAACAAGCTCAGCGAGAAGATCATCAACGTCTTCCAGGGCCAGAGCGACACCATGTCGAGCCTGTTCTCGGACACCGCCGACCTGACCACCGCCCTCGCTGACAAGGACAAGGTGATCGGCGAGCTGATCACCAACCTGACCAAGGTGATGGACACGGTCAACGACCACAACGACGAGTTCGACTCCCTGCTGGTGAACACCTCGAACCTGGTCAGCGGCCTGGCCGCGCAGCGTGACTCGGTGGGCTCGGCCATCACGTCGGTGTCCAACCTGACCGCCGTGACCTCCGACATCCTGACCAAGACCCGGCCCTCCATCCAGGGCGATATCGCGGGCCTCAAGTCGCTGTCGGATCAGGTCAACAAGCGTCAGGGCGACGTCGAAACAGCCTTCAAGAACCTGCCGGTCAAGCTGCAGAAGGTGGGTCGAGCGGCCACGTTCGGTTCGTGGTTCCAGTTCTACCTGTGCGGCATCGACGTCGTGGCCGGCAACGGCAAGTCGACGTTGCTGACCAAACCGCTGGTATCCCTGCCGGATATCAACCATGTCCTCTACACCAGCGCGGCCACCCGTTGCTGGCGTGACAATCAACGGCCCCGGGGGTGACGAAATTGACTGACCAGACCACTCCCGCACCGGCACAACCCAAGAAGAGCCGGCGCTTCGCGGGTAAGCGAACTCCCGTCAGCATCGGCGGTATCGGCATCCTGGTGGTGCTGATGGTCGCGGTGTCGGCGTTCTTCCTGAACGAACTACCGCTGGTGGGCGCCGGAGCGCGCTACTCGGCGGAGTTCACCGAGGCCGCCGGCCTCAAGAAGGGCAACGAGGTCCGCGTTGCCGGCATCAAGGTCGGCGAGGTCGACGATGTCGCGCTCGACGGTGACCGAGTCAAGGTGACCTTCCGCGCCAACAACACCTGGATCGGTGACCGCAGCGAGGCGTCGATCCAGATCAAGACGGTGCTGGGTCAGAAGTACCTCGCCGTCACCCCGCTCGGCGACAAGCTCGCCGATCCGGACACGCCGATTCCGCTGGAGCGGACGGTATCGCCGTACGACGTGATCGAGGCGTTCTCGGACGCATCGACACAGCTGACCGACGACCCGAACACCGGCGAGGCCGGCATCGACAGCGAGCAGCTGGCCCAGGCCTTCGACGCGCTGGGTGATTCGCTGTCGGGTACGGCCGGCAACTTCGGCCCCACCCTTGAAGGCCTGTCGCGGCTGTCCGAGACCATCGCGAGTCGCGACTCGGAGGTCAAGCGGCTGCTGAAGGCGACCAAGTCCACCACCGGGATCCTGGCCAACCGGAACGAGGAGTTCGCGCGGCTGATCGCCGGAGCAGGTCAGTTGCTCGAAGAGCTGAACAACCGGCAGCAGTCGATCTCCAAACTGCTCGCCACCACGACCTCGCTCAGCACCTCGCTGACCGGCCTGGTACGGGACAACGAGCAGCAGATCGGCCCCGCACTCGACGCACTTGCCGAGGTGAACCAGTTGCTGCAAAGGCAGAACCAGAACATCCGCGACACGATCAAGTACATGGCGCCCTTCTACCGGATGTACACCAACGTCCTCGGCAACGGCCGCTGGCTGGAGTCGGTGGTCACCAACATCCTGCCGCCGGCACTGCCGCAGCAGAACACCACTCGGCCGCCTAACAAGACGGCCAATCAGAACAACGGCGGAACGGAGGCCGGCTGATGACGGTTCCCCAGACATCGGGCCCCGGCCGCTGGTTCAGCCCGCGCGCCATCGTGATGACGGTGCTCGCACTGGTCCTCGCACTGGTCGTCGCCGGTTCACTGTGGTGGGCGTTCAACTCGATGGGCAAGACCAAGATCACCGCGACCTTCGCGCGGACCGTCGGTATCTATAAGGGCAGCGACGTCCGGGTCCTGGGCGTCAAGGTCGGCCAGGTCGATGAGGTGACCCCGAAGGGCGACAGGGTGCAGGTCAAGATGTCCGTCGACCGCGGCATCGACCTTCCCAAGGACGTCAAGGCCGTGCAGGTGGTGCCGTCGGTCGTCGCCGACCGATACATCCAGCTGACGCCCGTCTTCAAGGAGGGCATGCGCAAGGCGCCCAAGTCGTTCAGTCTGAGCGTCGACGACGGTCAGACCATGGTTCCGGTCGAGGTCGATGAGCTCTACCGCGGTATCCAGAACCTGACCGACGCGCTCGGTCCGAACGGCGCCAACAAGCCGGCCACCGGTGAGCAGGAGGGCGCGCTGACCAAGCTTGCTCGCGTCGGTGCCGACAACCTCGAAGGAAACGGCGCCAAGCTGGGCGAGACCATCGAGCAGCTGTCGAAGGCGTCGAAGACGCTGGCCGGGTCCAGTGGCGACATCGTCTCCACGATCAAGAACCTCGACGTGTTCGTGGGTGCGTTGCGCGAGAACGATGCGCAGGTGCGGCAGTTCAACACGCAGATGGCCTCGTTCTCCAAGTACATGGTGAGCGAACGCGATCAGCTCGGACAGGCGCTCAACAAGCTCTCGTATGCGCTCGGCGACGTCGCGACGTTCCTCGATGACAACGAGGCGAAGATCGGCAAGACGGTCCGTGACCTGCAGCCGACCACCAAGGCACTGCTCGATGAGAAGGACAACCTGAAGGAAGTCCTGACGCTGCTGCCGCTGACGATCAGCAACCTGATCAACGCGTACAACGCGGAGTCGGGAACCCTGGACATGCGGCTGACGATCCCGGAGCTGCAGGATCCGCTGACCGCGGGTTGCTCGGTGCTCGATCTCGGCAAGCTCATGCCCGGTGATCCGGCCGCCAAGCAGTGGAGCGCGTCCATGCGCCCGCTCGTCGACAACTGCTCCAAGGTGGCCAAGCAGATCACCAAGGGTGTGCTGACGCCGACACTGCCGATCCTCCCGTTCGGCATCATGAGCAACGACCGACAGCAGCAGAAGCCGTCCCCGGGAACAGTGCCCGGCAATCCGGATCCGCAGCTCAAGCAGACACCACCGTCGCAGCGTGGGGGCAACTGATGACAAGAATCGGCAATAACGGGCGGGGTCGGCATTCGGCCCGCGCCGCGGGTATCGGGGCGGCCTTCGTGGCCGCGACCGTCGCGGTGGCCGGCTGCGGCATCAACATGCAGGAGTTGCCGCTGCCCGGTGGCACCGACACCGGTAGCAAGCCACGGCAATACACCATCCAGTTCGACAACGTGCTCGACCTGGTACCGCAGTCGCAGGTGAAGAAGGACGGCATCAACGTCGGCCGGATCGTCTCGATCAAGGTGCCCAAGGACTCGTGGCAGGCCAACGTCAAGATCGAGGTCAAGAACGACGTCAATCTGTCCGAGGACGCGCGCGTCGAGATCCAGCAGACCGCGCTTCTCGGTGAGAAGTTCGTGTCGCTGTCGGAGCCGGAGGGTTCGGAGAATGCTCCCCGGCAGGACCCGAAGGAGCTGATCCGGAACTCGGCCGACAACGAGCGCACCCGCACGGCCACCGACATCGAGCAAGTCCTCGGCGCCCTGTCGATGCTGCTCAACGGTGGTGGTCTGGCACAGTTGACGCCGATCGTGGACGAGCTGAACAAGGCACTCGGCACCGACGGCTCGGAACTGAAGTCGCTGCTCAAGACCACGTCGAAGCTCGTGGCCGGATTGAACCGGCAGCGCGACGATATCGTGACGGCGATCGACGGTCTCAACCAGCTGTCCGAGCGCACTGTCGCGCAGACCGACCAGATCGACCGCATCCTGGGCGAGTTGCCCGAGGCGGTGCAGGTTCTGGAGGATCAGCGGCCGCAGTTCGTCGATCTGCTCACCAAGCTCGATCGGCTCGGAGATGTCGGCACCGACATCATCACCAAGTCGCGTGAGGCGCTGATCACCGATCTGAAGGCGCTGCGGCCGGTGCTGAGTGAGCTGACCAAGGCGGCTCCGGATCTGATCACGTCGCTTCCGCTGTTCCCGACGATTCCGTTCCCGGACACGATGCTGCCGGCGATTCACGGTGACTCGACGAACCTCTTCATGACGCTGGATCTGCGGATCCTCAATCAGATCGAGGCACTCGGCGTGGGACAGGGAACGCCGAAGCATTCCCCGGTCAAGGTGAATCCGTACCCGGTCAATCCAAGTAACCCGTACATCAACGGCAACGGTCCCCGGTCCGGCTGGCCGACGATCAGCCTGATCAACCCGGCCCCGGGTTCGCAGCCGGGTCCGAACACACCGCCCAGCGGCACCAGGTACTCGGCCAAGAAGAAGTCGGCCAAGTCGGATGCCAAGGTCAAGGCGGACACCAAGGTCAAGTCGCAGGCCAAGGCTGATGACAAGGCGAAGACGCAGTACTCGGTGATTCCCGCTCCGGCGGCCGCTGACCAGCGGTTCATCGACGGTCCGCTCTCGATGATCGGTGGAGACAAGTGATCACCAAACTAGCCAAGGTGCAGTTGATCGCGTTCGCGATCGTCGGCATCGTCGCCCTCGTGTACGCGGGCGCCAAGTACGCCCGGCTGGACAAGCTGTCCGGCCTCGGTCAGTACGACGTCACCGTGCAGATGGACAAGTCTTCCGGCGGCATCTTCAAGAACGCCGAGGTCACCTACCGGGGTACCCCGGTAGGTTCGGTGGGCGATCTTGAGCTGACCCCGGAGGGCGTCGACGTCACCCTCAAGCTCAACAAGAGCGCTCCGAAGGTGCCGGCCACGGCGTATGCGGTGATCGCGAACCGGTCCGCGGTCGGTGAGCAGTTCGTCGATCTGCAGCCGACGTCATCGTCGGGTCCGTACTTGAAGGACGGCTCGGTGATCCCGCGGGAACGCACGTCGATCCCGCCGCCGATCGAGAACATCCTGAACTCGGCGATCAAGTTCGCCGGGGAGATTCCGCTCGACGACTTCCACACCGTGGTCACCGAACTCGGTAAGGCACTGAGCGGGCAGAGCGAGAATCTGCAACGTCTGGTCGATTCGCTCGGCGTGCTGGCCAAGTCGGGCGTCGATGCTCTGCCGGAGACGGTGTCGTTGCTCCAGAACTCGAACGTGGTGCTGCGCACGCAGTCCGTGCAGAAGGACGAGATCCTCAGCTGGTCGCGCGATCTCGACGTGCTGGCCGAAACGCTCAAGTCGTCCGATCCCGACATCCGTCGGATTCTGGCGGACGGCCCGGCGGCGGCCACCGAACTGTCCGAGCTGATCCAGAAGCACGGCGGTGACATCACCAAGGTGCTGCAGGATCTCGGCGGAACCATCCGGACGATCGGCCCCACCGGCTACGTCACCAACACCATCTTCGCGATGTTGTCGGCGCTGTCCTCGGGTGCCAAGAGCGTGGTCCCGGGTGACGGTCAGATCCACTTCGGCATCGTCCTGGAGACCAACAACCCGCCGGCCTGCACCAAGGGCTACGAGAGCACGCAGAAGATCATCGAGGAGATGAAGAAACGCAACCCGGACTTCGACATCAACTACGACGACTTCCCGTTCAACACGAACGCCGAGTGCAAGGCCCCGGTGGGTAACCCGACCGGCGTGCGCAGTGCACAACGTGCGGAGCTGGCGAATCCGACGATGGTGCAGCCTTGGGACAACACTCCGAAGAAGGACCCCGACAAGCTCAACCTCAACCCGATCGCGACTCAGCTCGCGGGCCTGCTCGGTATCCACGCCAAGTAGTAGCCGAGACGAACCCATGCCGACCGCATCTCCGCGGCGGCATGGGTTTTTCTCGCGGCATGGGTTTTCTCAGTGTCAGGCGCTAGAGTGGCCGTCGGCCCGACGGTGACAGCGATCTCACCGATGCACGGCGCGCGCTCCGGTGCCTGATGCGCGGTGCGGGGCCGAGCCTGACCGGACGAGTCCACCGTTGTGGGCAGTCCAATGACGCAAGGATGAAATGAGCGACGATAGTTCACATTCGGCGGACGAGAGTGTCTCGGACGCCGAGACCCCCGTCGATGACCAACAGACCGTGAGCCTGGAGAAGGCCGGTGGGGACACCGCCGACGAACCGAAGGCGCCCGATTCGGACGATTCCGATTCGGACGATTCCGGTTCGCAGGACGATGCTGCTGATTCTGCCCCCGTGGGCACGGTTCCGAGTGAGGCACAGGTTCGATCCAAGCGGACCCGGATGCTGGTGACTGCTGCTGCCGGCGTGGCTGCGCTGGTGGCACTGGTGTTCGCGGTGATCTTCGGCATGAGCGGCTACAAGGTCTACACCGACGAGAAGCCGACGCAGAGCGCGCGCGAGGATGCGACGGTCAGCGCCGAGAACGCGATCATCAACATCACTACCATCGACCCGGCGAACGTGAAGGACTGGCAGCGTCGCATCGATTCGTCGCTCACCGGCGACGCACGTACCCAGATCACCCCCGATGACTTCAAGAAGCTGACGCAGCAGATCCAGGCGGCGGGAACCGGTCAGGTGGCCAAGCTGTCGAGCAGGGTGCTGCGCAGCGCACCGGTCGAGGTGAACGCCGACGACGGGACGGCCCGCGTGTTGGTGTATGTGGAAGCCACATCCAAGAAGTCGAACGAGGCCGGCGTGAAGCGGTCGATGGGTTTCATGGTCGGGATGACCAAGAACGGCGACCTGTGGAAGGCGTCCAGCATCACCTCGCTTGATTCGCTGGCGCTGGAATCGGACATGGCCAACGCGGGCGACCAGGGAACGGCCACCCAGACCCAGCCGACCCAGACGCAGCAGCCGAGCACGACCGAAGGGGCGGGCAACTGATGATGGCAACCAACCCACGTCCCAAGAAGGCGCGGCCCCGCGTCGCAGGGCTCGACCGTGGTGGCCGGCCGATCGATGCCGATACGACGGCGGAGCAGGCGAGCGCGACCGGACCGGCATCGCCGGACTCCGTTCCGGCCACCGGAGCGGGACAGGACGAGCCGACCCGCGCCACGTCGTCGGCCGCGGGCACGTCCGCCACCCGTTCGGCTCTGACGACGACCCGTTCGAAGTCGCCGTGGACGCTGGCGATCTGGCTGGGAGTCGCCGCGCTGGTACTCGCGATTATCGCGATCATCGGGGCACTGCATCCCGGCGCGAGCATCGGCAAGAACAAGGCGTTCATCGACGAGGCCGCGACCACCGAGCTGACCTCGCAGGCCGGCAGCAAGGCGTGCAATGTGCTCGCCTATGACGGCACCGAGTTCGACAAGTGGGCGGCCAAGGCTCGTTCGGCGCTCACCGGCAAGCCCCTCAAGGAGTTCAACGAGTACCTGCCGACGCAGAAGCAGTTGATCGAGCAGACCAAGGCCGTTGCGGACTGCAAGGTCGATGGTGTGGGCGTGATGGAGCTGACCGGCGGCGGCGAGGGCGACAAGGCGCACGTCATCATGAACCTGGTCATCAGCCAGTCGCTGAACGGCATCGCGGCCAACAGCGGCGCACCCGCGATCGACCTGCGGTTGGTCCGCAAAGGCGATGCCTGGCTCATCGAGAAGCTCGATCAGATCCACGCGGTGTCCTGACGTCCTGCTCATCTTTCACCAATCTTGCTGTTTCGCTTGACGCGGAGCCGATCTCGGGCCACTCTGTGACCAGTGAAAGATGAGCAGGCAGCCATCGGCGACAGATCTCTACCGGTGTCGGTGAGATCACTCCAGGCGTGAGTTGACAAACCGCGCCTATTTTCTGATACAGTAGGACGTTGCGCTGGCTGCCTCCTGTCCATCTTTGATTCTGCCTCAGGCCACATGCGTCGCGTCGTGCGGCGTATCAACCCGTGGTTGATGCCAACACAGGCGTGTCTCCAGCGAACGGCCCATCAAGGGCGAGCACCGCTAGCTAGGTTCACACTTCGTGTTGGAAGGACGCATCTTGGCAATCAACCGCCAGTCCACCTCAACCATCCCCGGAGCGCCGCGCCGCGCTTCATTCGCAAAGATCAGCGAGCCGTTGGAGGTCCCGGGCCTCCTCGATCTGCAGCTTGACTCCTTCGAATGGCTCCAAGGCTCTCCGGAGTGGCGGGCGAAGGCACTTGCAAGGGGCGTCGAGAACCCCACGGGCGGGCTTGAGGACATCCTGCATGAGCTGTCCCCGATCGAGGACTTCTCCGGGTCGATGTCGCTGTCGTTCTCCGATCCGCACTTCGATGAGGCCAAGGCCTCTGTGGAGGAGTGCAAGGACAAGGACATGACGTACGCGAAGCCGCTGTTCGTCACCGCCGAGTTCATCAACAACAACACCGGCGAGATCAAGTCGCAGACCGTCTTCATGGGCGACTTCCCGATCATGACCGACAAGGGCAGCTTCATCATCAACGGCACCGAGCGTGTCGTGGTGAGCCAGCTCGTGCGCAGCCCCGGCGTGTACTTCGACGCCGCCATCGACAAGGCCACCGAGAAGACCCTGCACACCGTCAAGGTGATCCCGGGCCGCGGTGCCTGGCTGGAGTTCGACGTGGACAAGCGCGACACCGTCGGCGTGCGCATCGACCGCAAGCGCCGCCAGCCCGTCACCGTGCTGCTCAAGGCGCTCGGCTGGACCACCGAGGAGATCGCCGAGCGTTTCGGATTCTCCGAGATCATGATGTCGACCCTGGAGAAGGACTCGACGTCCAACCAGGACGAGGCGCTGCTGGAGGTCTACCGCAAGCTGCGTCCGGGCGAACCGCCCACCAAGGAGTCGGCCGAGTCGCTGCTGGAGAACCTGTTCTTCAAGGAGAAGCGCTACGACCTGGCCAGCGTCGGCCGCTACAAGGTCAACAAGAAGCTCGGCCTGACGGCCAACCCGATGGTCGGGGAGTCGACGCTGACCCGCGAGGATATCGCGGCCACCGTCGAGTACCTGGTGCGTCTGCACGAGGCCGACCCGCACGTGCTGACGTTGTCGTCGGTGACCGGCCCCGGCGGCATCGAGGTGCCGATCGAGGTCGACGACATCGACCACTTCGGCAACCGTCGCCTGCGTACCGTCGGCGAGCTGATCCAGAACCAGATCCGCGTGGGCCTTTCGCGCATGGAGCGGGTCGTGCGCGAGCGCATGACCACCCAGGACGTCGAGGCGATCACCCCGCAGACCCTGATCAACATCCGTCCCGTCGTGG
>NZ_CALLZT010000157.1:0-38060 GCF_937858515.1 uncultured Gordonia sp.
TCGCCGCCGGTGGGGTGTTGTATTGTCGCGGTCATCGACCGCCGGACTCAGCCGATGCCCGTTACCCGATGCCCGTTACCCGATGCCGTTGTCGGCGTCGGCGCCGGTCTCGAAGTGCAGGTTGCCACTCCAGCCGATCAGGGTGCCGGTGTTGCAGCCACCCTTGATACCGGTGGCGCGCACACCGATCTTGTGGGTACCGGGTGCCAGTTGCATGAAGTAGCTGCCATCACGCTGCCCCGGACCCAGGGTCTGCCGGCCCCACTCGGTACCGTCGACGATGATGTGGGCGATCATGCTGGAGCAATGGCTGGGATTGGCCCGGAACTGCACCACGTACTTGCCGGAGCTCGACCTCACGTTGTATGAGGGGGTGTTCAGGCATTCCTGGGTGGGTGTTGCGGTGCGGTAGGAGCACTGTGTCACGTTGACCGGATTATTCGGGAACACAGCGGCATTGGCGGCCGGGGCGGCGAATCCGAGGGCAACGGCGCCGGCGGCGGCGATCAGGGCACCGGTCGCGGAGGTCTTGGTGATGTTCATTGTATTTCTCCCTTTTTGGAGGTGTTTTTCTGGACATCACAACTATCGCCCGACCACCTACGACAACACCATGGGTAGTTCTCTCCACCGATGGGCAGTTCTCCCCATCAAACCCGTGACACTTCAGACCGCCTGCTGACCGTGCGGTTGAACCCGGTTTCCGGGACTTCCGGCATACTCGGCCATCCCGGCGGGTGAGTGTGTCATCAGGCACTCATGCGACCTTCGGACCTGACGTCACGGGTCCACCGGCGCTAGTATCGGCCGGTATGAAGATGGTTCCCACCGCGCTACTCACATGCCTCGGCACGGCGCTGACCGCTGCCGCGACGATCGTGGCGGCACCACAGGCGTCGGCGGCACCCTGCCCGAGCGTGCAGGCGATCTATGCGCGGGGGACCACCGAGATGCCCGCGCCACTCGGAGCCACCGGTCAGTCGTTCGTCGGTTCGCTGCAGGCCCAGCTCCCCGGGCAGTTCGTCGCCGGTCATGGAATCAGATACGCGGCCAGCGGCAACTATGCCAGGCCGCTCTCGTACGTGATGTCGGTGCGCAACGGCGTGCTCGGTACCCAGACACGCATCGTCAACACCATCAGGCGATGCCCGAACACCAAGATCGTCCTCGGTGGGTTCTCCCAGGGTGCGGCGGTCGTCGGGTATGCGATCAGTTCCGATCTGACCCTGCGTAAGGATCTGTCGATACTGCAGCGGGCGATGCCCAAACCGTTGCCGGCCTCGATCGCCGATCACATCGTCGCGGTGGTTCTGTTCTCCCCGCCGTCGGACAACTGGCTCGGTGACATCGGCGCTCCCCCGATCCGTCTCGGCCCCGAATACGCCGGCAAGTCGATGCGCTACTGCCTGCCGTTCGACAACATCTGTGACGGCAGCCCGTTCAGCCCGCCCAATCCGCTGCACCTGGCGTACGTCTTCGGCGGCGTCACCTATGCCGGTGCGGCCTTCGCCGCGGGAATGGTCGCATCCACCGACACGCCCGGCACATCCGACCCCCTGCCCGCCGGCTGAGCAGGGGCAACACCGGCCCGGCGGCTACCCGCGTGGCAGGCCCAGGATCCGTTCGGCCGCCGCGGTGCGCAGGATCTGAGTGGTACCGCCGGCGATCGACAGGCACCGGTTCTGGATGACCTGCTCGGTCGATTCCGGCCAGGCAAGGGCGTTGAAACCGGACAGTTCGAGCGCGAAGTCGGGCACCGACTGGCGGTGCTGGACGCCGATCAGCTTGCGCACGCTCGACACCGCTCCCGGATCGAGGCCGGCCAGTTGTGCGGTGACGGCCCGCGCATCGAGCACCCGCCCCACATGGGCGTCGGCGAACAGCCTGCCGAAGGTCTGTAGCTCGCCGGTGGTGAGGTCGCGGCCGAGGCCGTCGATCTGCCGCAGCAGTGCGTCCATCTCCTTACCCAGACCCGATCCGCCCATCGCGACGCGTTCGTTGGCGAGGGTGGTGCGGGCCAGCGGCCAGCCGCCGTCGACGTCGCCGACCACGCAGTCGTCGGGCACGAACACCCCGTCGAGGAACACCTCGTTGAACTTGGGGTGTCCGGTCGCCTCCCGCAGGGGCCGCACGTCCAGCCCGGGCGAACTCATGTCGACGAGGAAGTAGGTGATGCCCTTGTGCTTGGCGACGTCGAAATCGGTGCGCGCCAAGCAGATCGCCCACTGCGCGTTATGTGCCTGCGACGTCCAGATCTTCTGGCCCGTCAGGCTCCAACCGCCGTCGACGCGAACGGCCTTGGTGCGCAGCGACGCCAGGTCGGATCCGGCTTCGGGTTCGGAGAACATCTGGCACCAGACGATGTCGCCGGCCAGGGTGGGGGCGACGAAGCGCTCGCGCTGTGCGTCGGTGCCGTGCTGCAGAATCGTCGGGATGGCCCAGCCTGCGATCACCAGGTCCGGACGCACGACGCCGGCCGCATCGAGTTCGGTGTCGATGAGCAATTGCAGCGCGGGCGACGCCGCCAGCCCGTACGGCTGCGGCCAGTGCGGCATCAGATACCCGGATTCGGCCAGCCGGTGCCGGCCTTCGTCGCCGGACACCTCCGCGATGTGGGCGACGTCGGCGCGGACCTTGTCCCGCTGATTCTCGACAGCGGACAGGTCGACATCGAAAGCTCTTCGTGCACCGGCCAATCCGGCCCCAGCCAGCGCGACAGCCTGATCGTGGGCATGGCCGAGGAGCACCGCGGCGGCCAGCGCCGACCGCAGGTACAGATGCGCCGGATGCTCGTAGGTGAACCCGATACCGCCGAGTACCTGGATGCAGTCCTTGGTGACTCCCGGAGTCGATTGCGCCACAATGACATCGGTGGCCAGTACGCTCAATTCGAGCTGCGACGTCGCATCGTCGCCACCGGCGAGCGCATCGTCGCCACCCGCGAGCGCGTCGTCGACGGCCCGCGCCAGATCCCATGCCACCGACGTGACCTGCTCACTGCGACATAGCATGTCGGCGCAGAGATGTTTGACGGCCTGGAACGAGCCGATGGCAGAACCGAATTGGGTTCGCACCTTGGCATAGCCGACGGCAGTGTCCAGCGCCCATCTGCATACACCGCTCTGATATGCCGCCAGCGCGGCGTGTAGCACTCCGCTGACGATCGCATCGCCGCCGAGCGGGAGCAGATCGTCGGCGTCCACGCCCGCGATCGAGACGCGGGCGACCGGCGTAGCGCCGTCGGTCGCGGATTGCGTTGCGGCGGTGACGGCTACCGATCCCGGCGCGAGAGCCTGCCACGACAACGCCCCGTCGGCACCTGCGACCGGGATCGTCAGCACGCAACCGTCCACGTAGCCGGGAACCAGCCCCAGCTCGACGGTGCCGCCGTCGATGACCGAGGCCCCGGTGTACGCACTCGCGGGCACCGCCGCGACCACCTCACCGGCCAGCACCGACTCCAGCAACGACGCCGCGCGCGGGTCCGCCGACCGGGCCAGGCCGATCGCGGTGGCCACCGTGGCCCCGATCGGTCCGGGTACCAGGTCGTGGCCGCATTGCTCGATCATCGCGGCGGCATCGGCGAAGGTGGCCCCGAGCCCGCCCTGATCGTCGGCGACGGCCGCGCCGAACACGCCGAACTCGGCGAGCTGACCGAACAGAACCGACCAGGAGTCGCGGCTCTCGTCCCCTGGTTTGTCCAGGCGGGCGCGGGCGGCGTCGGCGAAGCCCTGAGCCGACGCCCACGCCGCGATCGCCTCGCACACGGCCCGCTGTTCTTCACTGGTGACCAGACTCACGACACTCCTGCGCATATTGGGGTTGTGACCCGTAATTAGAACCTGTTCTAATATGCCATGAGATAGTGGGAGCCGGTAGCCGCAAGGCGGCCCGACCCGTGAGGACCCGACACGTGAGGACCCAGAGCTGATGGCCCGTTCCGCATCCGACAACGCAGCCGTCGACCTGACCTCGACCAAGGATATTCCCGTACCTGATACCGAATCAACCGCCAACGGCGCCGACTCGGGATCGTCGGCCCAGCGGGAACGACGCAAGCGCATCCTCGACGCCACTCTGGCGCTGGCCTCCAAGGGCGGCTACGACGCCGTGCAGATGCGCACCGTCGCCGAGAAGGCCGACGTCGCCGTCGGCACCCTGTACCGCTACTTTCCGTCGAAGGTGCACCTGCTGGTGACGGCGATGGCCCGCGAGCTGGGCCGCGTCGAGGGCCGGGTGGATCGCTCCCAGCTGCGCGGCGAGACCGCCGTCGACCGCCTGCGCCACGTGCTGGACATGATCACCTACGCGATGCAGCGCGACCCGCTGCTCACCGAGGCCATGACCCGCGCCTTCATGTTCGCCGACGCCTCGGCCTCCGCCGAGGTCGACCAGGTGGCCGGCGTCATCGACCGGCTGTTCGCCGGCGCGATGGTCGACGACGGTGAACCGACCGCCGACGACCTGGCCATCGCCCGTGTCATCGCCGACGTCTGGATGTCCAACCTCGTGCAGTGGCTCACCCGCCGCGCCTCGGCCACCGACGTCGCCAACCGCCTCGAACTCACCGTCAAACTGCTGCTCAAGGACCGCTGAACCCGGCGCCACCAAAACGGAGCACCAACAACACAGCCCGGCAGGTTCCCAGGGAATCTGCCGGGCTGTGTGTTCGGGCGGTGCCGGTCGCGCTACTTGACGCCGAGATCCTTGGCGATCTTGGGCCACACCTTCTTGAGGTCCTGCGCCCAGTACTCCCACGAGTGGGTACCGGTGGCGCGGGTGATCACCTCGTGCGGCACCTTGAGCCGGCTCATCCGGCGATCCATGTCCTTGGTGCACTGGTTGACGGCGGCCTCGATCAGACCGCCGAGCACGATCTGGTTGGCCAGGGTGTCCAGGTTGTTCTCCACGCCGGCCGCACCGAGTCGGTCGTACGGTCCGGGCAGACCGCTGCCGGAGGTCATGTACACCTTGGTGTGGCGGAGTTTGGCCGCGTTGATGTACGGGTCGTTCTGCCGCCACAGAGTAGTACCCGGCAGCCCCCACATGTTGACGATGCTGCCGCCGCCACGACCTCCGACGACTGCCTGGATGTAGGCCTGTCCCAACGGATCGCTGGTACGCGCACAACCGCTGAAGGCGGCGACCGACTTGTACAGCCTCGGCGCGTTGATGGCCAGATTCAGCACCGAAGTACCCGCCATCGAGATGCCGGCGATCGCGTTGACCTTGGTAGTGCCGAACTGCTTGTCGATCAGTGGCGGCAGTTCCTTGGTGAGGAAGGTGGTCCATTTGTTGCGACCCAGCACCGGGTCGTCTCGCAGCCAGTCCGTGTAATACGAGAATGCGCCACCGATGGGCGTCACCACGTTCACGTTCTTGTCGGCGAAGAACTTCTCGTAGTCTGTACGGGCAGACCAGGTGGCCGAGTCCTCACCTCCGCCCGCGCCGTTGAGCAGGTACAGCGTCGGCGCCGGTTTCGACCGATCCTTGGGGCGCAGGACCTCGATCGGGATCATCTTGCGCATCGCTCCCGAGTACACGATCGCGGTGACGCGCCGGCCGCCCGCACCGGTGATGATCGTGTCGATGCGGGAGATCGCGGGATCGGGATCGGCGCCCGTGTCGTCTTTCGCAGCCGTGGTCGTGGCCGGTGCGGTCTTCTTGGGCGGCACGGCCTTCGTCGCGGGTGCGGTCGTCTTGGCAGGTGCGGTGGTCCCGACGGCCGGAGTGGGCGCCCCCGACGGTGTTCCCCCCTGATTGTCGCTGGTCACAGTCGTGGGAGCCGCTGCGGCGGGCCCCACGGCGGTGGCCGCACCCCCCGGGATCGCCCGGCTGGAATCCCCCGCGATCACCCCCCCCCCGCGGGCCCACCCGCCGCGCACCACACCCCCTCGCCCCCTGTACCCCCTTGGCACCACCCCGCTCCCATGCCACAAATGTAACTCTGGTTTCGCCGTATCCCAAGTCCGGGCAGGATGCCGTTAGCCATTTGTGACATGACCGAGGTACTTCGCAGACCAGAAAACCCGCAGGTCGGCGCCATTTCAGCGGCGACCTGCGGGTCAACGGTTTAAATTTCACCCCAACGGCAAGCGAGGGGTCAGCGGTGCTTGAAGTCAGGCTCCCGCTTCTCGACGAACGCCGCCATCCCCTCCGTCTGGTCGTCGGTGGCGAACAGCGAGTAGAACAGCGACCGCTCGGCGCGCACACCCTCGGTCAGCGTGGTGTCGAACGCCCGGTTCACCGCCTCCTTGGCCAGATACACCGAGATCAGCGACTTGGACGCGATGGTCGCGGCGGCCTCCTTGGCGACGGCCAGTGCCTCTTCGGTGGGCACCACCCGCGACACCAGTCCGGCACGCTCGGCCTCGTCGGCCTTCATCTGCCGGCCGGTGAGCACCAGATCCATCGCCTTGGCCTTCCCGACGGCGCGGGTCAGGCGCTGCGAGCCGCCGATGCCTGGGATCACGCCCAGGTTGATCTCGGGCTGACCGAAGCGGGCGTTCTCACCGGCGATGATCGTGTCGGCCAGCATCGCCAGTTCGCAGCCGCCGCCGAGCGCGTAGCCGGTGACCGCGGCGATGATCGGCGTGCGCACCCGCGACAGGTCGTCCCAAGCACCGAAGAACGCCTCCGACACCACCTCGCTGTAGGTCTTCGACGACATCTCCTTGATATCGGCACCTGCGGCGAATGCCTTCTCCGAGCCGGTGAGCACAATGGCGCCGATCCCCGGATCGATATCGAAAGCCTTTGCCGCACCCACGACTTCGTTCATGAGCTGGGTGTTGAGGGCGTTGAGTGCCTTGGGCCGGTTCAGCGTGATGACGCCCACGCGGCCTTCGGTCTCGACGATGATGGTCTCGTATGCGGTCATAGGGTTAAGCCTCTCGTTCGGTTGGTGCCCAGTGTTGCGCGGCCGGGCCGGCCGGCACACGGCGGGTCGTGTTCGGGGGGACGCCGGCTATTCGCCCGGCGCGGTCCATGCCTCGATCGGCAGTTCCAGCTCCACTGGCAGCGGCGCGAAGAAGGCGTCGACCTCATCGGCGGTGACCGACGCATGATCGGCATGCCGCCAGGTGGGATTGCGGTCCTTGTCGATGACCTGAGCCCGAATCCCTTCTGCCATATCGGGATTGCGCAGCGAGCGCAGCGCGAGCCGGTACTCGACGCGCAACGACTGCGCCAGATCCTCGACGGATGCCGCCTCGCGCAGGGCCCGCAGCGTAACCGCCGCGGCCAGTGGACTTTTCGCCTCGATGATGTCGGCCGCCTTGGTTGCCTCGGGGGTACCGAGCTCACGGCATCGGGCGATGATGTCGGCGACGGAATCTCCGGCGAACGCCTCCCGGATCCAGCCACGCTGCTCGGCCAGCGCCGACTCACCCGGATCCGCACCGGGGAACGCCTCACCCGGCTTCCACCATTCAAGCGCGGCAGACAGTCCGTCGGCGGGAATGTAGTGGTCGGCAAGCCCGATCGCGATGGCGTCGGCGGCCCGGATGGTGCCGGCGGTCAGCGCCACGTAGGTGCCCAGTTCGTCGGACACCTTGGACAGCAGATGGGTACCGCCGACATCGGGGATGAAACCGATGCCCACCTCGGGCATGCCGAGCCTGGTGCGGTCGGTGACCACCCGCGTGTTGCCATGCGCGGAGATGCCGACGCCGCCGCCCATCACGATGCCGTCCATGATCGCCACATACGGTTTCGGATACCGGGAGATGAGCGTGTTGAGCCGATATTCGTCACGCCAGAACGCGGCCGACGGCGAGGCCGCCGCATCGGCGTCGGTCGCTTCGCCCGCACTGAGCACCGCGGCGTCGCGGTGAATGGCGACGATGTCACCGCCCGCGCACAGACCACGCTCCCCCGCGCCCCGGACGATGGCCGCACTGATCTCGGAGTCGACCGCCCAGCCGAGCAGCGCCTGCTCCATCGCGAGAGCCATCTCGTGATCGAGGGCGTTGATCGCCTTGGGCCGGTTGAGGGTCACCGTCCCGACGCTGCCGTCCACCTTCACCAGCACCGATGCCGGGTTGTCGGTCCCTGCGCCGTCTACTTCCGCCATCCGGGGCTCCTTCCACACTGACGCTTTACTTGGACATCCTAGTAAATGATCAGCGTGGCCGACACCGGCATCGGACCCGCCGTCGGGCGACCGTCAGAAGACGACGCGCGAGTACGGTTCGAAGTTCGGTGCGCGCTTTTCGACCAGGGCGTTGACGCCTTCGGTGAAGTCGGGCAGGCCTTTGGCGAGGGTGAGCAGGTGCTGTGCCCGGATTCTGGCGGCGTCCATGGTGCAGTCGAGGTCGTGCCAGACCTGCGATTTCATCATCGCCATCGACACCGGCGACACGTTCTCGGCCACGGCGCGGGCGTAGGCGACGGCGTCGTCGAGCACCTGGCCGGGTTCGCTGAGCCGCTGCACGACGCCGAGTTCGGCGGCCTCCTCGGCGAGGAACACCCGGCCCGAGACGATCAGATCCAAGGCGTGGGCGGGTCCGGTGAGCCGGCCCAGCATCCATGCCGACGCATCCTCGGCGGGCAGTCCGCGTTTGGAAAAGGCGGTGGTGAATTTGGCTCCGCGGGAAGCGAATCGGTAATCCAGGCACAGCGCCTGGGCAAGACCGATACCCGCGCAGGAGCCGTTGATCGCGCCGATGACCAGTTTGGGGATGGTGGTGGCGAAGGTCTGCGGCAACCGGTTGGTGGCGTACCTAGAGCCGCCCTTGATCTCGTCGAGCACGTTCGGATCGAGGCCGGGACAGAAAGTGTTCCCGGCGCCGGTGACGACGATGACGCGGACGTCCGGATCCTGTGCGCCACGGGCCAATCCACCGTAGAACGCGGTCTCCATGCCCAGCGACCACATGTTGCGACGCTCGGGACGGTTCAGGGTCAGGACCAGCACACCATGGTCGTCGACGTCGTAGAGCACCTCGTCGGATTCGCTCATTGCCGTGCCTCCCAGTCAGCCGAGCCGTGCACCGTCACCTCGTAGTCCTTTCCGGAAGTGAATGCCGGACTACGCTTTTCGACGAAGGCCGCCACTCCTTCGGCGGAATCCGGCTGCCGCCCGATGGCCCGGAAGATCTCCCATTCCCGATGAAATGCGGGTTCGCGATCGGATTCCTCCAGGAACTCGTACAACAGTTCCTTGGTGAGCCCGACGGCCGCGGGTGCGGTGTTGTCGGCGATGTCGCGCGCGATCTCCAGCGCGGTGTCGAGCACCTCGTCACCGGGTACGGCGTGGGCGGCGATTCCAAGCTCCTTGGCCTCCGCTCCGGTGAAAAGCCGTCCAGTGAGCAGCAATTCGGTGGCCGTGGCAAGCCCGACGAGTTTGGGCAGCAGCCACAGCGAGTTCTGCTCAGGGATCAGCCCGCGCCGGGTGAACACGAAACCGTACTTGGCGCTCTCGTTCACGACCCGGATGTCCCACTGCAATGCGAAGGTGAGTCCGAGCCCCACGGCGGCGCCGTTCATCGCGCCGATGATGGGGGTACGCATCCGCCACGGACGCGGCCGATCTCGCATCATGTCGCGGGCGCCACGCAGTTGCTCGTCGTCGAAGGCGAAGTTGGCACCGCCCGGTTCGAGGTCGGCGCCGGTGGAGAAGAACCTGCCCCGCCCGGTCACGACAATGGCGCGAACCTCGTTGTCGGCGTCCAGTTCCGCCAGGCGCTCGTGCAGCTCGATCTGCATGTCGGAGATGAATCCGTTGCCGCGCTCGGGCCGGTCGAGCCACACCACCGCGACCCGGTCGCGGCGCTCCACGCTGATCCCGTTCACCGGCCCCATGGACACTCCTCGCCTCACCCGCACGCTCAATCAGTTAGTTCTTTATACCTTATGCGAGGGTGGTTGCGACACGGGGCAGTCCTACGAGAGCACCTCCACGAGGGTCAGGTCGGGGTCTTCGACCATGTACGACTCCACCTTGCGCAGGTGCCGCCGCCAGTGCGTGACAGCACCGTCGACGTCGCCGGCGACCAGCAGTTTCAGCAGCCGCCGGTACGCGCGCAGCGCCAGCTCGTCGGCATCGCGCTCGTGTTCGACTCCATGCTTGGAGATGAACTGCGCGTTGTGGGCGGCCATGATCTGCAGCAACATGCCCGCGAGCACCGACATGGTCTGCACCCCGGCCAGACCCACCACCGCCTCGTGGATCCTGGTGTCGATCGCGGCGAACTCCACTGCGTCGTCGATCGCGGCCGCCGCGCCATCGATCAGGGCCGCGAGCGCATCCAGGCTCGTCTCGGCGCCGGACCAGGCGCGCAGTGCCGCCACCTCCAACTCGGTGCGGGCGTGATAGACGTCGGCCAGCGGAACACCCTGGTACTGCAAGAGCAGTCCCATATGCCGGGCCGCGACGGACTCGTCGGGAGCGAGCACCCTGGCACCCCCGTGCGCACCGCGCAGGACGACGATAATGGACTCCGATTCGAGAATCCGGAACGCCTCGCGCATGGTGGGCCGCGACACGCCGTAGCGTTCCATCAGCGCCGTCTCGCCGGGCAGCGGATCGCCCGGCTTGAGCACTCCGGTGACGATCTGTTTGCGCAGTTGCGCGGCGACGAGCTCACCCGCCTTGGGAACTCTGACCACCGACGATCCGGTACCCACTGCCACCAGCTGCCCTTTCACCCAACGAGTCGAATCTTTGAACTATACAACGGGGCCCGTGGGCGAGCGGGACAACTTGTGCAATCAGTTAGTTCATTATACCGTTTAAGGATGCGGTGCTATCACCTGACGATTCCGAATGGGGGCAATCGATGCTGACGCCGACACCCGAACGCGAGGAACTGCGCGCTGTCGTTCGCGACCTGCTCGCAACGCATTCCCCGGAAGCCGCCGTGCGCAGCTTTCTCGACGCCCGGCAGGGCTTCGACACCGCCACCTGGAAGGTCATGACCGACCAGGTCGGCATCGCCGCACTTGCCATCCCCGAGGAATACGGGGGCGCGGGCTTCGGCTTCGGCGAACTGGCAGTGGTGATGGAGGAATCCGGCCGGGCCCTGGCCTGCGTACCACTGCTGTCGACGTGTGTACTCGCGACGGGCGCACTCCTGATCAGCGGTGACGAGTCTGCTGCCCGTACCTACCTACCCGGGATCGCCGAGGGCACCACCATCGCCACCGTCGCCCTCCTCGATGACACCGACAGCCTGACCGCCGACGCCGTGCACACCCGTGCGCAGCGTTCCGCAGACGGTTTCACCATCACCGGAACCAAGACGTTCGTCATCGACGGCGCCGACGCCCACCTGCTCCTGGTGCCCGCCCGCACCGATGCCGGCGTCGCACTGTTCGCCGTCGAATCACAGGCCGGCGGAGTACACGCCGAGCCACTCGCCACGCTCGACCAGACCCGCAACCTCGCGACGCTCACCTTCGACGACGCCCCGGCCACCCTCGTCGGTACCGACGGCGACGGCTGGTCCTACATCGAGGCGGTACTCGATCTGGGGGCCGCGGGGCTGGCCGCCGAACAGGTCGGCGCCGCCGCCCGAGTGCTGGAAACGACCGTCGACTACGCCAAGGTCCGTGAACAATTCGGGCGGCCGATCGGCTCGTTCCAGGCCATCAAACACAAACTCGCGGACATGCTGGTGGAACTCGAATCCGCCCGGTCCGCCGCGTACTACGCCTGTGGCGCAGCCGAATCCGGCGCCGATGATCTCCCGCTGGCTGCCTCCATCGCCAAGGCATACTGCTCGGACGCCTTCTATCACATCGCCGCCGAGAGCATTCAGATCCATGGCGGCATCGGATTCACCTGGGAACACCCCGCGCATCTGTACTTCAAACGCGCCCGCAGCTCCCAGACGCTCCTCGGTTCCACCGGTCACCACCGCGAACGGGTCGCCCAGCTGGCCGGTTTGTAGTCCCATCTCGGGGAGGCTCACCAGCGCATGTGGGTTCCGGCGGCAACGTTCAGCGTCTCCCCGGTGATGTTCCTGGACCGGTCGGAGATCAGGAAGGCGGCGGCCTCGACGATGTCGTCGACGTGCGAGAGTCTGCCCAGCGGCGATTTGGCGCGTTCGGTGTCCTGCATGTCCGGGTGCAGCGCGTCGGTGAAGCGGGTGCCGGTGACCATGCCCATCGACAGTGTGTTGGCGCGGATGCCGTACGGTCCGCCCTCGTGGGCGCAGCTGCGGGTGAGCACGTTCAGGCCGCCCTTGCTGACCGCGTAGGGTGCCTCGATCCCTTCACCGCCGACGTCGGGGGCGTAGGTGGAGACGTTCAGGATCACCCCGGGCAGTCCGGCTTCACGCAGCTGCCGCATCACCTGACGGCTGAGCATCCACGGCCCGGACAGATTCACCGCCATCACCCGGTCCCAGTCTGCCGGGTCGTAGTCGAAGATCGGTCCGAGGACGTTGAGGGCGGCGTTGTTGACCAGGATCGAGATGGGCCCGTGTGCGGCGGCCACGGCGTCGGTGACCTGGACGATCTGGTCGCGGTCACCGGCATCGAGCAGGTAACCGACGGCGTTGCCGCCTATTTCGGCAACGGCGGCGTCCAGGCGCCGCTGATGGACGTCGGTGACGATCACCGTCGCGCCGTCGGCGGCGAGCCTGGTCGCGATCGCCTTGCCGATGCCGGCGCCGGCGGCCGCGGTGACGAGTGCGACCCTGCCGTCGAGTTCACCCGATATCATTGCGCACCTTCCCCTTTACGACCGCTGCGCCGCACGCGCGGCGGCGGCCTCGACGAGTGCCCGGGTCAGTTCCTTGTGGTCGGCCGAGTTGACGCTGACCCGTTCGGTGGCCAGCGCGTCGTCGAGCAGACCGGCCAGTGCCCGGGTCAGGTGGGTGTTCATCAGCCGTTTGGTCTGCCGCAACGCCTGCTGCGGTACCTCGGCGATCCGGTGCGCGAGTTCCAGTGTGGTGGGCATCAATTCGTCGGCGGGCACCACCCGGTTGACCAGACCCAACGCCAGCGCGGTGTCGGCGGGGATGCGGTCGCCGGTGAAGACGTACTCCTTGGCGCGCATCGCACCCATGACCAGCGGCCACAGCAGCGCGGCACCGTCGGCGGGCACCAGCCCTACGCCGAGGTGCGGGTCGGCCAGGAAAGCCCGGTCGGAGGCGATCGCGAGGTCGCACAATGAGATCAGGCTGGCGCCCAGGCCCACGGCGGCACCGTTGACGGCGGCGATCAGCGGCTGCGGCAACGCGATCATGGAATTGACCGTGCGCCGGGCCTCGTTGAACACCTCCTCCTGGATGTCCTGGTTCTCCTGGGTCTCCACCATGCGCGGCAGGTCCCCGCCGGCGCTGAATGCTTTGCCCGCACCGGTGAGCACGACGACCCGGCAGCCCGGGTCGACGGCGAGGGCGTCCCAGATCTCGCCGAGTTCGCGGTGCATCACGGCGTCGGCGGCGTTGCGGAAGTCCGGGCGGTTCATCGTCACGATGCGCACCGGTCCGTCGGCCGTCACCGTCATCGTGGTGAATCGGCTTTCCCAGTCGGATGTATCCGGATTCGGCATTGTGCTAACTCCTATCTGGGCAGGCCCAGGATGCGTTCGGCGGTGATGTTGCGCTGGATCTCCGAGGTTCCGCCGTAGATGGTCTCCGCGCGCGAGGACAGGAACAGTTTCTGGATGACGCTGACCTCATCGAGGTGATCGCCGTTGTCGCACAAGGCTGCCGGGCCGACGATATCCATCGCCAGCTCCCCCATCCGCTGGTGATGAGTGGAGGCGAACAGCTTTGTCGTGGCGGCTGCGGCGGCGGTGGCCGCGCCGGGATCGGGGGCGTCGATGTTCAGCAGGTCGGCCACCACCCGCAGGTTGGTGGCCCGCATCAGCCGGATTCCGATGTAGGCGTCCACCAGTCGGCGGCGGATCTGCGGATCATCGGCCGTGCCATTGCGTTTGGCCAGGCCGATGATGCCGTCGAGTTCGCGTTGCATCGACAGCTGCATCGGCATCAGGGCGCTGCCGCGTTCCATGCCGAGCGTGGTCATCACCACCGACCAGCCGCCGCCCACCGCACCGACGACCATGTCCTCGGGGGTCTGCGCATCGCTGAAGAAGCATTCGCTGAATTCGGTGGAACGGTTGATGTTCTCGATGGGCCGGATGTCGACGCCGGGTTGATCGGCGTCGATCAGCAGCATCGTCAATCCCTTGTGCCGCAACGACAGATCGGGATTCGTGCGGCACAGCACGTACAGCCAGTCGGCGTGATGGCCGAAGGTGGTCCAGATCTTCTGCCCGTCCACATGCCACACCCCGCCGTCCAGACGGGCCTTGGTGCGGACGTCGGCGAGGTCGGAACCGGCGCCGGGCTCGCTGAACCCCTGGCCCCACATCTGTTCCACCGCAAGGATCTTCGGCAGGAACCGGGCGCACTGCTCCTCGGTGCCACACGCCAGCAGGGTCGGCCCGAGCAGTTCGAGGGCCTGGGTATTGACGCGGGCGGGTGCGGCGGCACGGGCGTATTCGTATTCGAAGACGATCTCCTCGGCCAGCCCGAGCCCCCTGCCACCGAAGCGCTGCGGCCACGTCACGCCCAGCCAGCCGCCGGCCGACAGTTCGCGTTCCCACGCCACCCGCACGTCCCAGGCGGTGTCGTCGGTGGGGCTGCCCACGCCGCGGTGCGCGGCGAACTCGCCGACGAGATGTTCGTCGAGCCAGGTGCGGATCTCCTCGCGGAACTCACCCACACCCGGCGCGAGATCAAAGTCCATGACCGAACACCTTGCGCGCGTTGGCTCCCAGATAGCCCTCCCGGGCGGCGCCGGTCAACGGAACCGCCCGGCCCTCGACGACGGCCCGTTCGATCGGCAGGATCGGATAGTCCGACGCCCACATCAGTTTCCCGGGATTGCGGCGTTCGGCGAACCGCAGGATCTCCTCGGGAATGTATTTGGGTGCCCAGCCGGCGGTCATCGCGAACACGTTGGGATGTTTGATGAGCATCGCGACGGTTTCGGAGATCCACGGATCACCGAGATGGCTCATCACCAGTTTGAGCTCCGGAAAGGCCAGTGCCACTTCGTCGATGAGGATGGTGCGTTGCAGTTTGGCCGGTTTCATCGGACCGGGCACACCCACGTTGATCGACACCACCGCGCCCTCGTCGCAGGCCGCGGTGTACAGCGGATAGGCAAGTTTGTCGTCGATGGCGATGCCGGTGAACATCGGGATGATGCGGATGCAGGTGATGCCGTACTCGCGCACCGCGATCCGCACGTGCTTGGCCGCCTCGTAACCCAGGCGCGGGTCGATGCCGACGGAGGTGAGGAAGCGTCCCGGATGGTCGGCGGCGATCTTCGCCAGACGTTCACAGGTATCGCGCAGCACCTGCTCACCGGATTTGGTGCCGTGCACATAGGGCGGGGTTATGTCGCGGGGCACCTTGGTGAGCACCCCCGCCTCCACGCCGAGGCGATCCATCTCGGCGACCACGTCGGCGATCGTCTCGCCGCCCTCGTAGGCGCTGTTGCCGCGTTTGAAACGGGCCACGACCGACGGGTCGGGGGTGACCTCGCCGGGCAGATACGGCAGGTTGATCCAGGCGTCGAAAACGGCCGGTTCCGCTGCTGTGGTCATTGAAGATACTCCCTTGAGGTTGTTCAGCGTCCGCGGTACTGCGGTTGACGTTTGTCCTTCATCGCGGCGAGCGCCTCGGCGGCGTCCTCGGTGGCCGAGGCCACCGCGAAGTGCGAGGAGGCGAGTTCGAGCGCGGTACGCAGATCGGCGTCGACCGACTGGTAGGTGAGCCGCTTGATCATCCGGACGGTGACCGGTGCGTGCTGGGCGATCGACCGGGCGAACTGTTCGGTGGCCCCGGCGAACTCGGCCGGCTCGGCGATCCGGTTGACCAGACCGATGCGGTGCGCCTCAGCCGCGTCGACGGAATCCCCCGTGAGCAGCAACTCGAGCGCCTTGGCGGTACCGACGATCCGGGGCAGGTAATAGGCACCGCCGTCACCGGGGGTCAGGCCCACCTTTACATAGCCTTCGAGCACCCGGGCCGAGGTCGACATGATCCGCAGGTCGCACATGAGCGCCATGTCCAGGCCCGCCCCCACCGCGACGCCGTTGATGGCGGCGATGATCGGTTTGTCGAGGTCGGCGACGGCACGGGCCACCCGGTGCACCTCGTCGTGCAGTTGCGATTTGCGTTCGAGCGGGGTGAGGTCGGGGTTAGCGTTGGAGATCGAGCCCAGGTCGACGCCCGAGCAGAACGCCTTGTCGCCGGCGCCGGTCAGCACGACGACCTTGACGGCGTCGTCGTCCCTGGCCTCGCGCAACATCCGTTCCCATTCGCGCAGCATCGGGAAGGTGAAGGCGTTGCGTACCTGCGGCCGGTTCAGGGTGATCGTCCCGATCCCGTCGGACAGTGTCCAGGTGATGTCCTGCACGGACCAGACCTCCGATGCTTCCGCTCGAACCCCCGTGGCCGGATCCACCGCCCGCCCTCTGGGTTAATTCGCTAATTGATTGTACTATACGAGCCATGGACCTTTCAGTCGATGGCGTGGCCGGACTGCCCTTGTCGGCGGCCGACACCGCCTTTCGTGACGAGGTGCGCACCTGGCTCGCCGAACACCTCGTGGGCGAGTTCGCCGGACAGGCCGATCGCGGCGGACCCGACGACGATGACAACTGGGAGCTGCGCCGCGCGTGGGAACGCGAACTGGGCGCCGGCAACTGGCTAGGCCTGTCGTGGCCGGTGGAGTTGGGCGGCCGGGGCGCGACCATGACGCAGGAGATCATCTTCGCGATGGAATATGCCCGCGCGGGCGCTCCGCCACGGGCGGCGTTCCACGGCGAGACCCTGATGGCGCCCACCGCACTGCACTACGGCACCGACGAACAGAAGCAGCGCCTGCTGCCGCCGATGGCGCGTGGTGAAGTCGTGTGGTGTCAGGGCTATTCCGAACCGGGAGCGGGATCGGATCTGGCGAATGTGGCCACCCGGGCGTACCGCGAGGGCGACGACTGGGTGATCAACGGGCAGAAGATCTGGACCACCTTCGCCCACCACGCCGACTGGATCTTCGCGATCGTCCGCACCGAGCCGGGCAGTGTGAAACACGCCGGCCTGTCGTACATGCTCATCCCGCTCGACCAGCCCGGTGTCACGGTGCGGCCCATCCGGACCATGCTCGGCGACAGCGGCTTCAACGAGGTGTTCTTCGACGACGCCCGCACGAGCGCCGACAACGTACTGGGCGCGACGGGTGAGGGCTGGCGGGCCGCGATGACCACCCTCGGCCACGAACGCGCCACCTCTGTGCTGAACTACCAGTTCTCATTCGTCCGCGAAATGGACCATCTCACAGCATTGGCCCGGCGCCGGGCGCCGCTGGAGGATCCGGATATCCGGCACCGGATCATCCACTCCTACATCGGTTTACAGATCATGGCGTACAACAACCTACGCACCCTGTCGGCCGCGCTGCGCGATGGCGAGTTCGGGCCGGAGGCGTCGATCGGCAAGTATTACTGGTCGCGCTGGCATCAGGACTTCACCGAGATCGCGATGGACGTGATGGGCACCGACGCCCTGCTGGGCACCGAGTGGTCTTCGGAAACAGGCGCCCCGCAACGAGGTTCCACCGACGAGGCGACCACGCTGCGGCGGGCGTTCGTGCGGGGCCGTGCTGAAACCATCTACGCCGGGGCCAGTGAGATCCAGAAGAACATCATCGCCGAACGGGTGCTGAAACTGCCGAAGGAGGCCCGCAGGTGACCGCCCCCGGTGCACTGGCCGGCATCCGGATTCTCGACCTGAGCCGAATCCTGGCCGCCCCCTTCGCAACCCAGCTGCTCGGCGATCTGGGTGCCGACGTCATCAAGGTGGAACGCCCCGGAGTCGGCGACGACGCCCGCGACTACGGCCCACCGTTTCTGGGCGACCCCGACAACCGCGATTCCGGCTTCTACCTGAGCACCAACCGCAACAAGCGATCCATCACCGTCGACCATTCGACACCCGAAGGGGCCCGGCTGATCCGGGATCTGGCTGCGAAATCGGATGTGCTGGTGGAGAACTTCCGCACCGGTGTGCTGGCCAAGTACGGTCTCGACCACGACAGTCTGCGTGAGATCAATCCGCGGCTGGTGTACTGCTCGGTCACCGGTTTCGGCCAGGACGGGCCGTACGCCGATCGCGCCGGATACGACGGCGTGTTCCAGGCGATGTGCGGGTTGATGAGCGTATCGGGGATACCCGACGGCGAACCCGGCGCGGGACCGATGAAGGTGGGTGTGTCGATGGTCGACATCCTCACCGGCTTGTACACTGCCACAGCCATTCTCGCTGCCCTGCGGCACCGGGATGCCACCGGCGAGGGCCAGCACATCGACATGTCGTTGCTCGACTGCGGGCTGGCCTCGCTCTCGCACTACGTGCAGAACTATCTGGTGTCCGGGGAGCCCGCACCGCGGCGCGGCAACGGCGGCTTCGGCGGCATCCCGTCGCAGGCGTTCACCTGCGCCGACGGCGAGGACATCTTCGTGGTCGCCAGCACGCCGCGGCAGTTCGCGGGTCTGGCCGGGGCGCTCGGCAGGCCCGAACTCACCGATGACCCGCGGTTCGCCACGGTGTCGGCGCGTATAGCCAACCGCGACCACGTGCTCGAGGTGCTCTCGGCGATCTTCGCCACGGAACCACGCGAAGTCTGGGTACGCAGGCTCGAGGATGCGGACGTGCCGTGCAGCCCGGTCAACTCGATGCCGCAGGTGTTCGCCAATCCGCAGATCGTCCACCGGGAGATGCTGCGGCACACCGATACCGGCGCAGTTCGTGATTCAGCTGTTCCGGTGCTGCGCAATCCGATCCGGTTGTCGCAGACGCCGATTCATGGCTACCGCCGCCCGCCCCGACTCGGCGCCGACACCGACGACGTACTCGCCGACGTACTCGGCGCCACCACCTCCGACATCGACAAACTCCGCGCCGCCGGCGCTATCTGAACCCGCACATTCTGAGACTCACATACCAGCGCAACCGACCGAAAGGCGTTCGATGCCCATCACTCTCACCGGCCTCCCCCGCACCGGCTCATTCCGGCACGCCGCGATCGCCAGTGCCCGCCGGTTCGAACCCGAGCAGGTTCTGGCGCCCGGAGCAACGCTGCACGGGCTGAGCGTCGAGGCCGGCTACATCTGGGGCACACTACGTGACGACGACGGCGGCCTGTACACGATCATGCGTCGCATCCCACCCGCCCGCGACGAGCACAAGCCGGACGAAATCCTCTCCCTCGGTGGCAAACTCATCCTCACCTACAGCGACGGCAGCCCCGACTCGCAGCTCATGCTGCGCCGTGAACCGCGCTACGCCATCGACAGTAATAGCCTCACCCGTACCGCCGGGCCCGATTCGGTCGAGTTCACCGCCGGACCGAACGAGCACGGCCGCAGCACCCGGCTCGCCCTGACCACCGACTCCTTCCACTACATCGAAACCGACGTCATCGAGGCGACGGGAACGCTCGCCACACCGCCGCTGCAATGGTTCCTGCCCGGCCCCGACTCGTCGCTGCTGTATCTGACCCAGACGTGGTTCGTCGAGGGCAACATCGCCGGTAAACCGGTGCGCGGCTTCCTGTTCTGGGAGGAGGCCTGGATGCCCGAGGGCGGGCGGCTCTACATCGACAAGGATCCGCTGCACGATGCCGAGTACCTGTCGTGGTATTCGTGGGCCAATCACTACGCCGACGGTTCCTGCGAGGTGGGCCACTATCTGTTCGGCAACGGCGACTTCCATGTCGCGGTGCGCGCGAGCAGCGACGGAACCGTCACCGTGGGCAAGAGCATGGACCTGACCGTGCACCGCAACGCCGACGGCTACTGGCACGAGCGCATCGACTACGTCATCGACGGCGAACGCTGGGTGTGCGAGGCCGACCCGCACGGCCGGATGGCCGGCCTGGGCAAGATCCCCAATCCGCAACAGGAGGGCCGGATGCACCGCGCCGACGACGATCGGGTGCCCGACGTGTGGATGGCCTGGGGCGAAACAGTTCCCGCGGCCGGCGATCGGCGCAGCTGGTAGCCACACCGGCAACCACCACAAGTCCGAACCACAATAACAGCGGCACAACACTATTCACCACGAAGTGCCGAACCGATAACTGCCACACAACACATGGAGGATTGTCATGGCACTGATCGAGAACTCGGTGGGAACCCTCCCCTACCTGATGACCGACTTCGACCAGCACTGCTACGAGGCCACCGACGCGTTCACCCGCTTCATGCCGGCCAACAAACTGCACACCGCGGTGCGGCCGGTGAAGGTACCCGGCTACGACCGGAAAGTGCTGCTGGCCAACGACAAGATCGTGACCGCACTCGAAAACGACCTCGACCAGGCGTACGTTCCGGGGTCGCTGGTGGAGATGCTCAAGCAGCGGGCATCGGGCGACAACTCCGACTCCGACCGGTTCTACGAGCCGATCCAGGAGGAATACCTCAACAAGGACAAGCGTCTGGTTCAGCTCAAGGAACAGCAGATCGAGAAGGCGATCATGTATCCGGGCGGCTGGGCGCTGCTCGCCGAGGCCTACCTCGACGGCATCGACCCGCTGTACGACAACCTGCGCGCATTCAACCGGTGGATCGACGAGGACTGGGGATTCTCCTACCACGACACCATCTACGCGCCCGCGCTGCTGTCGCTGCGTGACCTCGACCGGTCCGTCGAAGAATTGGAGAAAGTGCTCGACGCCGGTGCCCGCTTCCTGCTGCTGCCCGCCGGCCCGGCGTACGGACGCTCACCCGGCGATCCGTACTTCGATCCGTTCTGGGCCCGTGTCAACGAGGCCAAAGCTGTGGTCTGCTACCACATCTCCGAGTTCTACTACCAGTCGAATGTGGCCGCGGACTGGGGCTGGGGCCTCGTGCCGCCGTTCCAGTTCTCGGCGTGGCAGTGGCAGAACAGCTACGGCGAACGGCCCGTCACCGACACTCTGTCGGCGCTCATCTTCGACAATCTCTTCGGCCGTTTCCCCAACATCAAGGTGTTGGTGAGCGAATTCGGCGCCGAATGGATTCCGCATTTCATCCGGCACATGGACAAGAGCCGCGGCATGGCCCGCAACGGTCGCTGGCTCGGCGGGCAGCTCACCGAACGGCCGAGTACGGTGTTCAAGAAGCACATCCGGGTGGTGCCCTACCCGGAGGACGACACCATCGGCATGGTCGAGAAGCTCGGCACCACCGAATGCCTGCTCATGGGTTCGGACTGGCCACACGCCGAAGGACTGCGCGAACCCGCAGACTTCTACACCCGCGTCGAAGGACTAGGTGAGGAGAATCGGCGACTGTTCTTGCGCGAGAACGGCATCAACCTGATCGCCGGGACCTGACGGGCATGCTCGGACTGGTCCCCGAGGTGGCGCCGCTGCCACCCGAAACAGGCGAACTGCGCGCCGCGGTACGCGAATTCATCGTCACCGACCGCGCCACCCACGGATGGCAGCCGCGGGTCGACTCGTGGATCTCGTCGTGGGATCCCGGATTCAGCCGGCGTCTCGGAGAACGGGGCTGGCTGGGGATGACCCTGCCCGCCGAATACGGCGGACCCGGCCGCAGCTACCTCGACCGGTTCGTGGTCACCGAGGAACTGCTCGCACACGGCGCACCCGTCGCCGCGCACTGGGTGGCCGACCGGCAGGTGGCGCCCGCCCTGCTCGCACACGGCACCTCCGCCCAGCGTGCGAAGTACCTTCCCCGGATCGCCTCCGGTGAGTGCTATTTCGCTATCGGGATGAGCGAACCCGAATCCGGGTCGGATCTGGCGTCGGTACGTACGCGAGGGGTGCGTACCGACGGTGGGTGGGAGGTCACCGGCACCAAGGTGTGGACCTCCGGCGCGCACCACAGCGAGGCGTTCTTCGTCCTCGCCCGCACTGCCGATCTCGACCCGGCCCACCGGCACGACGGGCTGAGCCAGTTCCTGATCCCGTTCGATTCGCCCGGCATCGACATCCGGCCGATCCGGTTGCTCACCGGTCAGCACCATTTCAACGAGGTGGTGCTGGACAAGGTGTTCGTGCCCGACGACATGGTGGTCGGCGCCGTCGGCAACGGCTGGCAGCAAGTGGGTGCCGAGTTGTCATTCGAACGCAGTGGGCCAGAACGTATCCTGTCGCCGCAACCGCTTCTCGACGCGGTCGGCGCGCGGTTGCGGCTGCGCGGTGCCGACGATGACGAGCTGCGAACCCTCGGTGGGCTTCTCGCCGACCTCACCACGTTGCGCCATCTGTCGGCATCCGTGGCCCGGGCACTGTCGGACAAGCAGCCCGCCGACCTGAGTGCCGCCGTCGTCAAGGAGATCGGTACCGGTTTCGAACAACGTGCCGTCACCGCCTGCGCGGAGCTGGTACCCGAGGTGCCCGCCGACCCGGAGTCGCCCGTCGAGTTGTCCCGTCTGCTGGCCGAAGGTCTGCTGCACGCACCGGGATTCACCCTGCGCGGCGGCACCAATGAGATTCTGCGCGGCGTTATCGCGCGGGGATTGGGGTTGCGTTGACCGCCACCGCCACCGAACTCGCCGGCCTGCGTGAGCTGGCCGACGATATGTTCGGTTCCATCACCGAACCGCACCTGCACAGTCAGCAGACCGCGTTGCCGTACAGCGCCGAGTCGTGGCGACTGCTGGGTGAATCGGGGTTGTCGCTGCTGACGGCACCTGAGACGTCCGGCGGTAGCGGTGCCGGAATCACCGAGGCCGCAATCGTTCTCGACCGGTCCGGGTATCACGCGCTGCCCGCACCGCTCGCCGAGACCGACCTGCTGGCGGCGTGGCTGCTCGTCGCCGCGGGTGCCGACGTACCCGACGGGCCGCTGACCGCCGCTTCGACCATGCTGTCACCTGATGCGGACCTGGTTGTCCTGGAACATGTTCCGTGGGCACAGGTCGCGTCGGTTGTCGTCGTCACCGGGCCGGGGTTCGTCGGGGTCGCCGACCTGGCCGAGTGCTCGGTCACGCCGGTCGGTGATCTGGCCGGCGAGTACCGGGGCAATGTCACGGTTCCGGCCGCGGCGCTACGGACCCTGCCCACCGCCGACCTGCGGCCCGAGTTCCGGATCAGGGGTGCGTGGGCACGGTCGGCGCAGATCTGCGGCGCCGCCGAACGGGCCCTCGACCTGGCGACCGTCCACGTCGGTGAACGTCACCAATTCGGCCGTCCCATCGGCAAGTTCCAGGCCGTGCAGGAGTTGATCGCCCGGTCGGCCGGGCATCTGGTGGCCGCCAAGGCCGCCGCCTCGCATGCCGCTGCTGTCGTCGACGAACACGGGTTCGGGGGTCCCGAGGCGCAGGTCGCCGTGGCGGTGGCCAAGATCCACGCCGGCCGGGCCGCGGTGGCCGTCTCTCGCGACGTACATCAGGCACATGGCGCGATCGGCTTCACCCTCGACCACCAGCTGCGTCACTTCACTACCCGCGTGCTCGCCTGGAACCGCGACTTCGACGGCCCCTCGGTGTGGGAGCGGGAACTGGCGTCGGTGTTCCTGGCCTCGGGTGTGTCGGTGTGGGAGTTCGCGACCACTCACTGACACCGTCGGCTCACCGGGTTTCGGGGCTCCTCGCCTGGCGGTTGAGGTGTGAGGAGAGCCGGTGACGAGCCTCGAAACCTCGCAACCAAAGAACATTCAGATAGGGAGAACCACTATGCGCCGCAAGATCTTTGAACCTGAACACGATGATTTCCGGGCCACCGCACGTTCATTCTTTCTCACCGAATGCGTGCCGCATTCGGACGAGTGGGAGGAACGGGGGTATGTCGACCGCGACGTCTGGCTCAAAGCCGGGGAACTGGGGCTGATCGGCTGGGAGATGCCGGAGGAGTTCGGCGGCGCCGATATCCAGGATTTCCGGTTCAACGCCATCCTCAACGAGGAGTATCACGCCACCGGCGCCGTCGGCATCGGGCTCGGGGTACAGAACGACATCCTGTCCGGTTACTTCCGTGACCTCACCACCGAGGAACAGAAGAAGCGCTGGCTGCCGAAATACGTGTCCGGCGAGTACATCACCGCCATCGCCATGTCCGAGCCGGGTGCCGGATCGGATCTGGCGAATGTGAAGACCTCGGCGCGCCGCGACGGCGACCACTACGTCATCAACGGCGCCAAGACGTTCATCTCCAACGGGCTGCTCGCCGACTTGGTCGTCGTCGCCTGCCGTACCGACCCGAACGCCGACAAACCCCACAAGGGCATCAGCCTCATCGTCGTCGAGACCGGGATGGAAGGATTCACGCGAGGACGCAAGCTCGACAAGATCGGGCAGAAGTCGGCGGACACCGCGGAACTGTTCTTCGACAATGTGCGGGTGCCGGTGGAGAATCTGCTCGGAGAGGAGAACCGCGGCTTCTACCAGTTGATGCGCAATCTGCCGGCCGAACGGCTGGGCATCGCCATTCACGCCGTCGCCCAGGCACGGCGCGCCGTCGATCTGGCCACCTCGTATGCGCACGAGCGCAAGGCTTTCGGGCAGGAGATCGGCAAGTTCCAGGTCAATCGGCACGCGCTGGCGCAGATGCGGGTGGAGGTGGACGTGATGCAGACCTACGTCGACCAATGCATCCTCGACGTCAACAGCGGCGAACTGACCGCCGAGGAGGCAGCCGGCGCCAAATGGTGGGCGACGGAAACGCAGTGGAAGATCGTCGACCGCTGCCTGCAACTGCACGGCGGCTACGGCTACATGAACGAGTACGAGATCGCCCGCCTGTGGCGTGACGCCCGTGTCCAGCGCATCTACGGCGGCACCAACGAGATCATGCTCGACCTCATCGGCCGCAAACTCGGCTTCTGAGGGTTCACCGCCACAAGCGTTGGGAGCCTGGCGTCACCGGACCCTTCGAGACCCTCGCTCCTTCGTCGCAACGGCCTCAGGGATCAAGATATGGGGTCGCCACCACAGCACCTCGTGGCTGCGTGAGAGCCCAAAGCCACCGGACCCTTCGAGACCCTCGCTCCTGCGTCGCATCAGCCTCAGGGATCAAGAAGGCTGGTCGCGCACCTGTAAGTCATGCCCCACAACGGAATCACGATGTGTGGCCGCGACCCGGCATCTTGATCCCTGAGGCTGATGCGACGAAGGAGCGAGGGTCACGAAGGGTCCGGTGAGATGCACGCCTGAGGCAACCCGCTCAGACCAGCAGGTGTTTGCGGAGTTTGCCGGTGGGGGTGCGGGGCAGGGTGTCGACGAAACGGTAGTCGCGGGGGATCTTGAAGCCTGCCAGGGTTTTCCGGGCGAACTCCGTGAGCGACTCGGCCGATGGCGATGCGCCGGGGCGTGGGGCGACGTGCGCGACGACCCGCTGACCCATCTCCTCGTCGGGGGCGCCGACGACCGCGACGTCGTCGACGTCGGGGTGCAGGATCAAAGCGTCCTCGATCTCGCGGGGGTAGATGTTGACACCGCCGGAGATGATGAGGTTGGTGCGGCGGTCGGCGAGGAACAGGTAGCCATCCTCGTCGAGCCAGCCCATATCACCGACTGTCGATCGGCCGGCGTCGTCGTAGGCCTGCGCGGTCTTCTCCGGATTGCCGTGGTAGGTGAAAGGCGATCCGCCACTGAACCATACGGTGCCGACCTCCCCCGGCCCGAGCGGCTGATGGTCGTCGTCGAGAATATGCGGGGTGCCCATGATCGGCTTGCCCACCGACCCCGGTTTGGTCAGCCAGTCGGCGGAGAAGATGCTGGTGGCGCCGACACCTTCGGTAGCCGAATAGAATTCGAACAGGATCGGTCCCCACCAGTCGATCATCGCGTGTTTCACGGCCACCGGGCACGGGGCGGCGGCATGTACGGCGACGCGGTGACTGCGCAAGTCGTGCCGATCACGAACGGCGGCATCGAGTTTGAGCATCCGAACGAACATCGTCGGCACCCACTGACTGTGCGTGACCCGGTGCCGCTCGATGAGTTCGAGCGCGGTGGCGGCGTCGAAATGTTCCATCACGACGACGGTCCCGCCGTGCCGCAACGCTCCCATCGACCAGCCCAGCGGCGCTGCGTGATACAGCGGCGCCGGGCACAGGTACACATCGCCGGCACCGAATCCGAGCAGTCCGGCCAGCCATTTGCCCGGGATATCGGGGTAGGTGCCGAATGCGCCACCGCCCAGGGCTCTTTCGATTCCCTTGGGCCGCCCGGTGGTACCCGACGAGTACAGCAGGAAGTCACCCTCGGCCTGGTCGGCGATCGGTTCGGCCGGGTAGTCGGCGAGATCCAGTGTCCGCCACAGCGAGTCGTCGACCGGATCCACCGAGTACGCGGGCACCGCGGGTTCGCCGATCGCACTGCGGCTTTGGGCCGACGACACCACCAGGGCCGCACCGGAATCGGCGATGATGTAGCCGGCTTCGGCGGGGGTGAGATGGGTGTTGACCACCACGTAGTACAACCCGGCCCGCTGCGCACCGAATGCCAGCACCAGCAGGTCGATCCGGTTCTCCATCGCGATCGCCACTGTGCGGCCGGTGGCCAGACCGGCCGATCGGAAGAACTGGGCGGCCCGGTTGGACCGGGCCTCCAGTTCCCCGAAAGTGATGGAATCACCGGATGGTTCGATGATGATCGCGGTCCGGCCGGCCCAATCGGGTTCGAACACCGTCGTCCGCGGCACCGTGTCGGTACTCACCGGATCAGGATGGAGACCGCGCCGGTACCCGGCGACCCGTACAGGTGGGTGTAGCCGACACGAGGCGGCACAGCGATCTGCCGGTTTCCGGCCTGCCCACGCATCTGCAGCACCACCTCGTGGATCTGCCGCAGTCCCGACGCCCCGATCGGCTCGCCGTTGGCGATGAGACCACCGTCGGTGTTCACCGGCAACGAACCGCCGATCTCGGTGTGCCCGTCCGCGATCAGTTTCTCCTGATCACCGTCGGCGCAGAATCCGTTCTCCGCCATGTGGATGACCTCGGAGCCTGCGTCGGTGTCCTGCAACTGCGCCACCCCCACATCCGATGGCGATACCCCGGCCAGCTCGTACGCCGCGAGCGATGCGGCGACGGTAGGGCTCGGTGCCCCGGTGGCAGGCAGCGACGGGCACTGCACCTCGAACGCCCCGTCGGTGCGGGTACGCAGCAACGACGCCGCAAGCCGGATAGGTTGGCTCTGGTATTCGCGGGCCTTGTCGGCGCGGCACAGCACCACCGCCGCCGCCCCTTCGTCGGGGGCGCAGTACATGAATCGGGTCAGCGGATAGTTCAGGTACGGCGCGGCGAGGATATCTTCCTCGCTCATCGGGGTCCGCCGCCACGCGCGTTCATTGAGTTCGCCGTTGCGGAAATTCTTGGCCGCCACCCGCGCCAAGGTCATCGGGGTGATGCCGTATTGGTGCATGTACCGGTTGATCTTCATACCGAAGAAATGGGTCGTCAGAAACATCCCGGTTTCGGCGTACCAGGCGGGCAGACCCAGCACCGACGGATCAGCCGAGAACGCACCGCGGGGATGCTTGTCGAAACCGACGGCGACCGCGATGTCGGCCTCACCGTGTTCAATCGCCCTGGCCGCCATCGACAGTGAGGTGTTGGCGGTGGCACAGCCGTTGAACACCCCGTACACGGGGATGCCGGTGAGCCCGATCTTGGCGACCACCGAATCCGGGTTGGACACCTCCAGGCTGCCTGCGAAACAGGTCTGCACATCGGACCAGGAGATGCCCGCGTCGGTGAGTGCGGCGCGTAGCGCATCGGCACCCATGTCGAGGGCGGACTTTCCGGGGAACCGGCCGAACGGGTGCATCCCGACGCCGATGACGGACACTTCGGTCATGGTTCAGTCCTCGTTTCCGGGTGCCGGAGTGAAGGCGAATGTCTCGCCGCCGGCGAAGGGGATGGTGATCACGCGCATCGGTCCGCCGATGGGCAGTTCGGCCGGGTCACACGTGGTGAGCCGGCCCTCCACCAGGATTCCTTCGGGAAACTCCACGTATCCGACTCCGTACGAACGGAATTCACCGTCGGTGATAGCCGGTGCGGGCGGTACGAACTCCTGGCTGGTCCAGGTGTACAACGTGCCCGAGGTGCTCAGTTCCACCGTCTCCTGACCAGGTTCGGCCGGGAACACCAGGAACTCCGATCGTGACGACCGGGACGCGATCAGGTGCACACCGTCGTCGCCGACCCGGAACAGACCGTCAGGTGCGGTGAAAGTTGCTGTGTCCGTTGAACTCATGCCCCGAAAAGCTCCTCGAACGCGCCGCGCAGCACCCGGTCGCGGATGCGGTCGTCGACGCCGTCGAAGATGGTGTGCAGCGTCTGCTGGGTGTGTCCGTAGGTGCCTTCGAGGTGCGGGTAGTCATCGCCCCACAGCACGTTGTCGTAGTGGGTGTCCTCGATGACCTGCACGGCGCTGATGTCGTGCTGGAAGGAGGCGAACACCTGCTGACGGATGATCTCGCTGGGCAGCCGGGAGAGCCTGGGCCGCACGAACATTCCGTGCTGGCGGTAGGCCTCGTCCATGCGGTCACCGATCGCCGGCACCCACGCGGCACCACCCTCGGCGATGAGCACCTTGAGGTCGGGGTGCCGGTCGAGTGCGCCGCCGGCCACCATGTGCGAGACGACGCGCATACCCGGGTAGGTGGTCTCCATGTAGTTGACCACCGCGCCGCCGGGGCCGCGGTAGACGACATTGGCCGATCCGGTGCCGATGTGGAAGGTCAGCGGCAGACCCAGTCGCTCGGCCGCGGTCCACAGCGGCTCCCAGATGTCCAGGCCCCAGGCCCGATCGTCGGGGATGCCGCACGGGAAATACAGTGCTTTGAAACCCATTTCGGCGGCACGCTCGGCCTCGGCGACGGCATTGTCGACGTCCATCAGCGGGATGATGGCAGGCGCGAAGATGCGGTCCTGCTTACCCATGATGTCTTCCATCGCCCAGTCGTTCCAGGCGCGGGCGACGGCGTTCTCCAGTTCGGGGTCGCGGATGTTGCACACCCAGAACCCCATCGACGGGAAGGCGAGCTGATTGCGCACACCTTCCTGGTCGAGGTCGCGCAGGCGGATGGTGAGGTCCTTGAAACCCGGCGGGCGCATCGCGTCCATGAAGTCGTTGAGCTGCCGGTCGATCTGCGTGCCGTCGATGTAGACGATCTCGTACTTCTCGCCGCGCTCGGAGCGGGGCGCCCGGTCCGCGAGGGCCTTGGGCAGGCGCGCGGTCCACAGGTCCTCGGGTTCCATCAGGTGCGAGTCGCCCGAGTGGGCCCAGATCTTTTCGTCGCCGGCCTGTTCGGACGGGGCGGACATCGCTTGCGTCATGGATTTCTCCTCTGTCGGGATTTCGGTTCATGTCGTGGATTCCGGACATACATCCGGTGTCCGGGGCTGTGCGGGACATGAGCGGCGGATATGGAAGAAAGGTGACCCTGTCGGCCACATACTTTACACTGTAACGTAAAGATGTGGCCGTGAGTAGCCCCCACCCGGCCCCGATACCGTTTCCAGGAGCTTCCATGACACAGACCACCGACACCGCCGGCCTCACCCCCGAGCAGCGCGCCGAATACCTGGCCCTGCTGACCCCCGAGAACCTGTCGGCGCTGATGCGGTCCACCTGGACGTGGGACGACCGCGCCCTGCGCCGCACCCTCAGCGACCTGATCGTCGACCTGAGCGCGGTGGCCGAACTGCGCCGCGGCGATGTGGTCTGCACCGACGCCGTCATCCACGCCGCCGAGAGCCGGGTGCTGGCCGCGACCGGCGAGTTCATCGCCGAGGTCCTCGGCCCGCGACTGCTCATCGACACCGGCAATCCGTTCCGCGCCGCGATGCTGACGCTGACCACCGCGACGGCCGCGCTCACCGCAGACGCCGAACGCGCCCTCGACGTCGTCGCGCAGGACGTGACCGGGCGGGTCATCGAACGGACCGAGGAACTGGCCGCGATCCTGCCCGAGGATCGCTGGCCCGACAAGGCGTTCACCGGCTCGGCCATCCATCTGGCGCGGGTCGCGTACTCGGCCGGGTACACCCTGTCGCCGACGCCGTACTTCGGCGCGGCCGGCCTTGGCGCGCAAGCATTCTGGATTGCCGGCTCGCCCACCGACGACACCGTCGACGTGCATACCTGCACCCTCGCCGCCGCCGAGAAGACCGGTTCCTGGGATCCCGCGCTGGTCAAGACCCGCGCCACCCCGGTCGGCGACGGGTGGGAGATCACCGGCGAGAAATGGTACGTACCAGGCGCATCCGATGCCGCGACGCTGCTGGTGATCGCCCGCACGATCGGTGGGCCGTCGCTGTACGCGGTCGAAAGGTCGGCGCCCGGGGTCACCGTCGAACCGCTCGACGGCCTGGACGAGGCACATCAGTTGTCCCGCATTACCTTCGAGGCCGCCCCAGGTCGGCTCATCGGGCGTGACGGCGCGGGCGGGCGGATCATGAACCGCACCGTCGACAAGGCCGGGACCGTGCTGGCCGGTGAGCAGATGGGTCTGGTCGACAGGGCCCTGGGCGACTATTCGCAGGTGCCGCCGTCGTGCGACGACGACGCCGCCTGGCGCCGCTACACACGGCTGATCGCCGGACTCGAAGTGGCCCGCTGCACCGCCACGGCACTCTGGTACCGGGCGGTGACGCTACAGGGCGACGACGACCTCGATGCCGCGTCGGTGGCCGCGGCGATCGCCCATATCGGCTGCTCACGGGCGGTGCGCAGGGTTGCCTTGCTGTTGGGATCGGCGGCTTCGGGCATCGACGGAGAGGTCGTGGCAGGGCTGCGCAACCGGGCCCGGACCACCGACCTGCTCCTCGGCGGACCGGCGTTGGCGCACGAGCGGATGCTGGAGCGTCTTGGCATCTGAGGCGACTACACTGCCCGCTGTGCCCGCTGAACCAGTCGGAAAGAAGAGCAGGGGGCGTCCGGCGACGCTGACCGAGGATCAGATCGTCGACGCCGCACTGCGGGTCATCCGGTCCGACGGGCTCGACGCGCTGTCGATGCGGCGGCTGTCGAAGGAGTTGGGGCGGTCGCAGATGGCAGCGTACTCGTACGTCGCCGACAAGCAGGAACTACTCGACCTGGTGGCCCGGAAAACGCTCGCGGACGTGGCGATTCCGACGGCGGACAGCGGGCCCTGGGAGATGCGGCTGCGCAAGCTGATCGACGGTATCGACACCCATCTGCGGCGGCATCCCGGGATCGCCGGACTATTGCTGCAGCGGATGCTGCAGACCGACCGGCGGTTGGTCGATGCGTTCATGGAGATCATGGAGTCCGCCGGACTGTCCGAGCGTCAGGTTCTGTTGGCGTACTCGATGATTCACACGTACCTGTTCGGGCGATACCAGGTGACGCTGGTGTCGCGGCCGGCCGACGACGGGGAGTTGCCCGAGACCCTGGCCCGGATGGTCCGTCACCTCGACGACCTGCATGGCGCCGACTACTACAACTTCGGCATAGAAACCCTCATCGACGGACTGCGGGTCCGAGTGGCGGAGAACAACTCCCGCTGAGTGCGGCTCCTCGGTGGCGTCAGGTGGCGAAAGGTCACCGGACCCTTCGCGACCCTCGCTCCTTCGTCGCAACGGCCTCAGGGATCAAGATGATTGGTCACGAACAATCAGCCCCACCGATCACGATGACGGTCACGAACAATCAGCCCCAGCGATCACGATGACGGTCACGAACAATCAACCCCAGCGATCACGATGACGGTCACGAACAATCAACCCCAGCAACCAAGATGACGGTCACGAACAATCAGCCCCAGCAATCAAGATGATTAGTCACGAACAATCAGCCTCAGGAATCAAGGTGGTCTGTCGCGACCAGGCTTCTTGATCCCTGAGGCTGAAGCGACGGAGGAGCGAGGGTCACGAAGGGTCAGGTGACGCCAGGCTCTCACGCAGGGGCGGCCCCGATGCGGACGAGGGTGGTGTTCTCATCCTGGTGGGTGAGGGTGCCCGACAGGCCGGTGGGGATGGCGGGGACGGGGTCGTGGCGGGCGTGGGTGCCGGCGACCGACAGGGAGCCGTCGTCGGCGGCGGTGACCTGCCATTCGGCGGCATTGACCTGGAGGTCGTGAGGGGCCGAGGGGACGGCCAGACCCAGTGCGGGACCGAGCAATTCGAGTCCGATGGACGGGATGCCGGCATTGGTGAGGGTGGCGTGCGGGCCACTGCGGGCCCATAGCAGACGCACCTTGGCGAATTCGGCCCGTAGGTCGTCGACCTGGGACGAAATGGCGCCGAGGGTCTCCTCGCCGAGACCGATGACGACGGTGACCGGGAAGCTGCGCAGGATCGACAGGAACCGGTTGACGTCCCAACCGTAGGTCTCAGTGGGCGTGTAGGTGGCCCCGATGCGACGCAGCGCGTGCACGATCGGACTCATCTGCGGCGCTTCGTGATTGGGGGTCGTGACGAGCACATGGTCGTCACCGGTCACCCCGGCCGCCACCAGTTGGGCGTGCGCCCAGTCGGTGTCGCGGGCGAAGTCGTCCCAGCCGATCTCGTAGTCGATGTAGTCGTCGCCGGCGCGGGCGACGCCGATGCCGTAGAGGGGTGAGCGCGGCAGCCGGGCGGCGGCCTCGAGCATTGTCTGACGTGTCATTCCTTCACCGTCCTGGGGAACTTGGCGACGCTGGAGCTGTACTGCAGGATGTCTTCGGTGGTCATCATGGCGGCGTCGACACCGACGCCGAGACCGGCTTCGAGGGCGGCCACGACCCGGCTTTCCACGTCGCCGACGTCGGTGGTGCGTTCGGGTGCGTAGCCGATCCGCAGCCGCAACCGCGTCATCGGACCCGACGAACGGATGATCTGGAACATGCCGTCGCTGAGCTCGGGTTCGGCTTCGACGATGCGCCACACATCGTTGACGAGGATGGCCTTGCCGTCGATCATCGTCTCGTCGCCCTGACGGCCCAGGACCCACATGCGGGTGTGGGTGCGGCCCACCGGATCCGGTTCGCGGCTCACGCGCACCAGGTCACCCGAGCGGAAGCGGATGTAGGGGGCGGCCCGGTTGTCGAGGTCGGTGGCGATCAGTTCGCCGATCTCGCCCTCGGGGGTGGGGGCGTCGGTGACCGGATCCACCACCTCGGGGAACATGGTGTCCTCCCACAGCTGGTAGCCGTCGAATCCCGGCCCCTCCCAAGCGGTGCCGGTGTCACCGGCACTGGTGTAGGTGACCACCTTGACGCCCCACTCCTCGGTGACCTTGCGCCGCAGGGCCTCGCCCATCGGCATGCCCGCGTAGGAGAAGAACTTGACCGACGAGAAGTAGTCGCGCAGGTCGTATTTGTCTTCGAGCCTCTCGAACTCCATGATCGCCGGCAGGTGCGTCTGCAGGTAGGCGACCTTGTGCTTCTTGATGGCGCGCAGCAGACCTTCGCCCTGGCCGAGCCAGCTGTCGGCGAACACCGGGGTGCAACCGAGCGCCTGGTAGAAGTCGTCCCAGTAGTTGCGGAAGCTGCCGACCGGCACCAGCACGCGGTCGCCGGGCCGCAGTCCGTGCCCGTACAGATCGCGCGTGGACGCGGCGGGCAGCGGCGGGGCCTGCGTCCAGATCTCCGGCAGCGGCTCTGGTGCCGAGGTCGTTCCGGAAGTGGTTGTCAGCGAGGTCAATTCCGTCGCGGGCACGCACAGCAGGCCGCCGTAGGGGTCGCCGGTGCGCTCGCGGTAGGCGATGATGTCGGCCTTGCTGAGGGCGGGGATCTTGGTGGTGAAGTCCTCGATCGAGGTGATGTCGTCGGGCGTGACACCGGCGGCGGTCCACAGCTCGCGGTAGAGCGGTGAGTTGTCCCAGGCATAGCGGACCAGGTCGAGCACCGCGGCCTCCTGGCCGGCCTCGATCTTGTCGCGTGGGGCGCGTTCGATCTCCGGCTCCAGCAGTTCATGCGCTTCGGTATCTGGTACCGGGCTCGCGGCTTCGAGCCCACTCTGGATGGTCAATCTTCCTCCGGTTGTTGAGGTTTGACTGGTCATAGGGCCGGTCGTGGGACCTGTTCACGGGGCACCGCCCGGGCCGGGCGGCGGCCGTCTCGTCGTGACCTGGCGCACACTCTATCAGTAAACTGATTAAACTGTATAGAACCGGACAAAAACGACCCGTGGCGCCCACGCGTGTTAATTGTTAAGTTGTTTGTACTGATTGACTTCCTGAGAGGGTGTCCCCCACTGTGAGCCTGCGAGATGTGGCCATCGTCGGCGTGTACGCGACCGAACAAGGCCGGAGTCTTCCCCACCGCACATCGCTCGACTTGGCACAGGAGGCCGTCTTCGGCGCGATCGCCGACGCCGGCCTGCAACCGTCCGATGTCGACGGCGTGGCCGCCGACTGGCCCGGTCCCGGCGGCGAACCCGGTGAAGGCGCCTCGTGGGCGCGTGCCCTCGGCGGCCCCGTCAGCTGGGTCAGCGATTCACTGCTCGACACCTCCGGCGCGCGCGGCGTTCTCAAGGCGGCCTCGGCGATCGACGCCGGACTGTGCGATGTAGCCGTCGTCGGCGGCGGCATGGCCGGGATGTTCGGTCCCGGCGCGAGCGTCGGCCCCGGGATGGAACCGTGCGAATTCACCGACGTGTGGGGCGGATACGTGGTGCCGCTGTTCGCGCTCGTCGCCGCCGAACACATGCACCGATTCGGCACGACGCCCGAGCAACTGGCCGCGGTCGCAGCCACAATCCGCAACAACGGCAGCACCAATCCCGAGGCGGTGATGTTCGGCAAGGGTCCGTACACCGTCGAGGACATCCTGGCCTCGCCGATGCTGGCCAGCCCGCTGCACCGTCTGGACGTGTGCCTGACCGGCGAGGGAGGCGCCGCCGTCGTGCTGACCAGCCTGGAGCGGGCCCGCGACTTGCCGCACGTACCGGTCTCGATTCTCGGCGGCGCGATGGAGGCCGCCGGCGGAGCGTATGTGCTACCGCCGTCGTACAGCGAGGTGGGCCGGCTCGGGGAACGGGCCGCGGGCCGCGCCTTCCGACTGGCCGGGATCGCCCCCACCGACGTCGACGTGCTGAGCCTGTACGACCCCAACTCGTTCGAGATCATCCGGCAGTTGGAGGTTCTCGGCTACTGCGCCGAAGGCGAGGGTGGTCAGTACGTGGCCGACCACTCCATCGGACTCGACGGGCCGCACCCGGTCAACCCCGACGGCGGCTGCCTGTCGTACGCGTGGAACGGCACCCAGCAGATGACGCTCAAGGTGATCGAATGCGTCCGCCAGCTCCGCGGCACCGCCGTCCACCAGGTCGCCGACCCACAGATCACGCTGGCCGCCAATGCCGGATCGGCCGCCGGCCACTACGAGATCGCCGTCCTCGGAAAGGGCTGAGCCATGCGCAGACTCGACGCACGACCGACCGTACTGTCCCAGGAGTTCTGGGACTCCGCCCGCGAACACCGGCTGATGGTGCCCCGCTGCAATACCACCGGAACATACTTCTTTCCGCCCGAACGATGCGTTCCCGGAACGACTTCCACCGACTGGTCGTACGCACCGAGCAGTGGTCTGGGCACCGTCGTCACGTTCACCGTGGTGCACCGGCCGCCGTCGGCCGACTTTGACAACCCGTACCTGCTGGCCGTCGTCGCCGTCGACGAGGGCTGGAACTACCTGACCAACATCGTCGGCTGCGACCCGGCCGACGTCCACATCGGCATGCGCGTGCAGGTGAACTTCATCGACATCGAGAACGCAACCCTGCCCGCCTTCACCCCCACCAGCAAAACGGAGCCCTCATCGTGACCAGCACCCACCTCACCCTGTCCGGCATCTGCACCGAGAACAGTCGCCGATATCCCGGCGGCACGGCCGTCGTCGACGGCGAGATCCGGTTCAGCTGGCCACAATTCGAGTCCCGAGTAAATCAGGTGGCGCACGTCCTCGCCGATTCCGGTGTGGGGCGCGGCGATCGGATCCTGTGGCTGGCGCAGTCGTCGTACCGCTTCCTGGAGCTGATGATCGCCGCCAGCCGGGTGGGCGCGATGATCTGCCCGGTCAACTGGCGCCAGTCCGGCGACGAAATGGCGTTCGTCATCGACGATCTCGCGCCCGCACTGACCGTGTGGCAGGACGAGGAGATCGGCACCGCCGTGGCCGCCGCCCGGGAACAGGCGAGTTCGGCCGGCACCTGGATCCAGCTCGACACCGACGCCGCCGACGGCTACGACGCGCTGGTGGCCGTAGCGTCGACAGAGGCTGTGCCGGAACAGGGTTCGGCCGACGACGCGCTGCTGGTGATCTACACGGCGGCCATCATCGACAAGCCCGGCGGGTCGATGCTCAGCAATCACAACCTCATCTCGATGGCGATCGCCACCTCGGCGGCCACCGATATCGACGAGACGTGCGTGTTCCTCAATTCCGGGCCGCTGTTCCACATCGGGAACTTCCAGTTCGATTCGCTGCCGGTGTTCATCCACGGCGGCACCAACGTGTACCTGCGCCGCGTCGAAGCGCCCGAGGTGCTGCGCATCCTGGCCGCGGAGAAGGTCACCTCGGCGTTCCTGATGCCGCCGACCATCATGGAGATCAGGGCGATCAACGCCGATGGCGCCCATGACCTTTCGTCGCTGCGAGCCGGCGCGTTCGGCCCGGTGTGGGGCGACGCGCTGCCCGCCGACACCTCCGCGTGGGCGCAACGGCCGGGCGGATTCGGGCAGACCGAGGTCACCGGACTCGCGCTGCTCAAGGCGTTCGGTCCCACCGGCATCGGCAACGGGGGGCGGCCGTCGCCGTTCACCCAGGTCAAGATCGTCGATACCGACGGCGTGGAGGTGGCCGACGGCGAGATCGGCGAGATCGCGCTGCGTGGTGACACCGTGCACCAGGGCTACTGGAACCGGCCGGCGGTCAATGAGGCCCGATTCCTCGACGGCGGGTGGTGGCGCACCACCGATGCCGGTCGCCGGGAAGCCGACGGGACCGTCGCATTCCTGGGCACCATGACGCGGATGATCAAGTCGGCGGCCGAGAACATCTACCCGCCGGAGGTCGAGGGCGCCCTGACCAGCCATCCGGCGGTCAAGGCCGCAGCGATCATCGGGGTTCCCGATCCCGCGTTCGTGCAGTCGGTGAAGGCGATCGTCGTGCTCGAGGACGGCGGATCAGTATCGGAGGACGAGCTGCGCGACTACTGCAAGGAACGCATCGCCTCGTACAAGAAGCCGCGCTTCGTCGAGTTCGTCGACGCGCTTCCGACGGTGGGCGGGCAGACCGACTACGACGCCCTCGACGCCGCGTTCGGCGGTGGTGGATACCCTGGGAAGGCTGACATCACCAAGGTAGGAGCGCACTAGAGCCATGGAAGCACTGCCCAAGAACATGCCCAACTGGTGGGACAAGCCCGCGCCCGTCACGGTGCCCGAGGGCTACGCCGAATTCGTTGAACAGTTCCGGGTTCTGCAGGACGTGCTCACCGCCGCCGCACCCGACGCCGAGCAGACCCGCACCGCGGCGGGGCTGGTCGCCCAGCTCATCGACGTGCTGGCACCTGCCGAGACCGACGAATGGTCGCAGTTGTCGGGCAGGCTCAATGCGCCCGGGCGTGGGCAGACGCTCGTGCCCGTGGTGCATGTCGAATCCGAGACCGAGACTCAGTCACGGGGCACCGTCCGATTCGGCCGGCACTACCTCGGCGGAAACAACGCCGCACACGGCGGCGCCATCCCGCTGCTGTTCGACGACGCGCTCGGCCGGTTCGCCAACTCGCACGGGCGGCCCATCGCCCGCACCGCATATCTGCACGTCGACTACCGCAGCGTCACCCCCGTCGACACCGACCTGGACGTGATCGTGCGGTTCGACCGCGAGGAGGGCCGCAAACGGTACCTCACCGGCGAGATCCGGCACGGCGAGCGTCTGTGCGCCGAGGCACACGGGCTGTTCGTGGTCTTGCGGCCGGGTTCGGCGTAAGCCAGGCCGTCATCTCACCGGACCCAACGCGGCCCTCGCTCGTTCCTCGCAACGGCCTCAGGGATCAAGAAGGGGCCACCGCTTTACAACACCCCAAAACCGTTGCCACACAAGTCAGGCCGTCACCTCACCCGACCCTTCGTGACCCTCGCTCCTACGTCGCAACGGCCTCAGGGATCAAGATGGGA
>NZ_CALLZT010000158.1:0-2621 GCF_937858515.1 uncultured Gordonia sp.
CTAGTGGGTATCGCCGTTAGTTCGTCGGGGGTCTGGGAGCCAGGTGGTGGGGTCGTTGAGGTAGAGGCCGCAGGCGGTGTCGAGGGCTTGCTCGGGGGTGCCTGAGGGCCAGCCGGTGGGGAGGACGGCTTGTTCGTAGTCGTTGTGGCTGGCGCGGTAGATCGCGAAGCCCCATTGGTTGGCCGATCCGGCGTAGCGCAGCCGGCATAGCTTCACCTCCTCGCCGTCGGTGAGGGTGGCGTCGATGTAGGCGAACCCCGCACGGTAGCGGGTGTGCAGGGTCTGGATCTGGGGCCAGCGTTCGGCGGCGCGGGCCAGGAGCTTTTGCCGTAGCGAGGTCTGGGTCGAGTCGGGGATCTTCGCCATGATTCTCATCATCGTGGCATCGTCATGTGCTGCCTTGATCTGTTCGGTGTCGGCGTGGCGTCTTGGCCTCCGGCGGCTCGGAGCGTCAGAAATGGATGTGACTCTCACCAGTGCTGACGTCGTGGTCCTCACCGATGAAGAACGACATGTCCTGACACGCCGCGCGAACGCCGCGAAATGCCCCCATCGCGATCTGCTGCGTGCCCGGATCGTGCTCGCTGCTGCTGACGGTGTCGCGAACGCCCAGATTGCCCGCGACGTGGGGGTCTGCGAGGACACCGCCCGCCGCTGGCGACATCGCTTCTGCGTGCAGCGTCTTGACGGGCTTAAGGACCGGCCCCGATCAGGGCGGCCACCGGTGTTCACCCCGGTCGAGGTTGCAGAGGTCAAAGCACTCGCGTGCACGCGACCGGCCGACCACGATCTGCCGTTAACGAGGTGGTCGACCGCCGAACTCAGCACACACGCGGTTGCGGCCGGGCTGGTGCGGCCAGTCTCGCCGTCCACGATCGGCCGGTGGTTGGCCGCCGATGCGATCAAGCCGTGGCAGCATCGGTCCTGGATCTTTCCCCGCGACCCCGACTTCGCGGTCAAAGCAAGTCCGGTGCTGGACCTGTACCAACGGCAGTACAACGGTGTCGAGCTCGGCGCTGATGAATACGTGATCAGCGCCGATGAGAAGTCCCAGCTGCAAGCCCTCAGGCGGCGTCACCCCGAAACACCCGCGGCACCAGGGCAACCACGCAGAGTCGAGTTCGAGTACCGCCGCGGTGGCACGCTGGCCTACTTCGCTGCCTACGACGTCCACCACGCCCAGGTGCATGGAATGACAGCACCGAAGACCGGGATCGTGCCGTTCACCCACCTCGTGAAACAAGTGATGACCCAGGAACCGTATGCCTCAGCGAAGCGGGTGTTCTGGATCGTCGACAACGGTTCCTCCCACGCCGGGCAGGCATCGATCGACCGGATGCGTGAGGCGTTCCCCAGCGCGGTCCTGGTGCACCTGCCCGTACACGCTTCGTGGCTCAACCAAGTCGAGATCTACTTCTCGATCCTGCAACGCAAAGCCATCACCACCGGCGACTTCACCGACCTCGATGACCTCGCGCAACGAATCCTCGCCTTCGAGGACCGCTACAACCAGAACGCTGAACCCTTCGGCTGGAAATACACCCGCGACCACCTCAACCGCCACCTCAACCGACTCAACAACGACGGCACCCTCCGCCAAGCGGCGTGACCCCCGACGAACTAACGGAGATGACCACTAGATGGTTGATTCCTTGAAGGTGCCGTCGGCAACGAGGTAGGCGGAGGGCTTCAAGATCAATGTGTGACGAAAGAACTCGAAACCCTCCTGACTGAACTCTATGTCCTCATCGACGACCACGTCGTCGAACCCCGCTCGGGACGCGGCCGGCGCCCGCTGCTCTCCGATGCCGAACTGCTCACGCTCGCGGTAGCGCAGGTGTTGCTCGGGTTCGACAGTGAACGGCGTTGGATCCGGCACGTCCACGGCAACGAGCAACTGCGCGCACTGTTCCCGTATCTGCCGGGCCAGTCCGACTACAACAAGCGTGTCAGGGCTGCACGAGGGTTGCTGTGCAAGACAATTCAGGCGGTGGCACGGCTCTCACCGTCGTGGTTCGACGACCTGTGGATCACCGACGCCACCCCGGTTCCGTGTGGCATGTCAAGGGAAACGGTCAAGCGGTCCGGCCTGGCCGGGCACGCCGGATACGGCTACTGCGCGTCGCACTCGCGTTTCTACTGGGGCTTGAAGTTGTATCTGGTGTGCGCCGGCGACGGGATGCCGATCATGTGGTGCCTGGCGCATCCGAAGATCGGTGAACGCGAGGTGGTGACCGCGCTGCTCGAACGCGATCACCACCTCATCCGCTCCGGGCAGGTGCTGCTCGCCGACAAGGGCTTCTCCGGAAAGACGTTCGCTGCCACAACCGCCGCGATGGGCCTGCGGTTGCTGCGCCCGGACCGCAAGGACGAGACCTACCGCAACGGCAACCTCGGCGGGGTGCGGCAGTGGATCGAATCGGTCAACCAGACCCTCAAAGGGCAGCTCGGCCTGGAGAAACACGGCGGCCGGACCACCCACGGAGTGTTCGCCCGAGTGAGTCAACGCCTCCTGGCGATGTCCGCCGGCATCTGGCACAACTGGACCACCGGCATCACCACCAAACGATCCCTGATCGCGTACGACCACTGACCGCGTCCAAGGAATCAACCATCTAGGC
>NZ_CALLZT010000159.1:0-31058 GCF_937858515.1 uncultured Gordonia sp.
CCGTAAGCCTCTGACCAGGACTTTCATCCTCGCCCGGCTCCCCGGCGCTTGTCCGCGTCGCTCTGACTCGAAGAAAGTTACGCGATCATGACGGGCAGAACAAATCGCCAGGTCAGCAGTCACTACCGCGAGCGTATTCGCAGGTAGAGCGAGTTTCATCGCGCACAATATCGACACCGAACCCGATCACGACCGAAATCGCGCTGATGTGATCTACGTCATTCAACGTTCCCAGGGCCCGATCGGGCCGCGTGAAGGTGCCTTCTCGGCCAGTTCACGCAGGTGCGCGAGGCACCTACGCTGGACCCATGCCCACTGTGAATCCGGATACGGCCACGTCACAACACCAGAACGTGCTGGTCAGGCCGACAGAAGGTGACGAAGTCGGTTTCTCGACCGGCGCCACGCTGTTGTGGCGTCGCACCGCCGGCGGGGTGGAGATCGCGCACCCGTTCACCGAGTTCACCATCTCCGATTCGGTGATGGTGTCCTCCCTCTCGGAACTGGTCGAGCTCGGTGTCCTGCACGGCCAGACTCAATTCGAGGATGCTGCCGTCCAGCTGATCTGCTCGTCGGCACCCACGAAGGCAGCGGCCTGGCGCGCGTACTACGAGAACTCGATCAACGAATTGGCCGACGGCACTTCGCCGTTCAGTCCGGTCCACTTGCGGGCCCGGTCGTTGATCGTCGGTGATGACATTCTCGAAGTGGGGTGCTGCTTCGGATTCTTCGCCCTCGCCTGCGCCCGCGACGGGCGTTCGGTTCTCGCGTGCGACATCTCGCCGGGTGCGATCGACCTGCTCGCCACCGCCTCGATGAGTCTCGGACTGACCGTGGAGGCCGCCGTGGCGAATGCCGTCGCACTGCCCTACCCCGACGACCACGTCGACACCGTGACCCTCATTCACCTGCTCGAACACCTCGATGACGAGGACACGACCACCGCCATAAGCGAGGCGCTGCGGGTGGCCCGGCAACGGGTGGTGATCGCGGTGCCGTTCGAGGAGGTACCGACCGAGCACTTCGGGCACCTGCTCCGGCTCACCGAGGATGAGCTGCGGCTATGGGCGGGAAAGGTCGACCACGCGGGCGCCGACGTATTCAGCGACCACGGCGGATGGCTGGTACTCACGCCGCATGGGTAGCCGGCAGGACAGTGAGCTCAGATCAGGCGGCGAGCTCAGATCAGGCCGCGAGCTCAGATCAGGCCGCGCTTGCTGGCGATGTACACGGCGTCGGTCCGCTTGGACACCCCGAGCTTGCGGATGATGTTGCGGATGTGGAACTTCACCGTGGACTCGGAGATGAAGAGTTTCTGCCCGATTCCCTTGTTGGACATACCGTCTGCCAATAGCCGCAACACCTCACGCTCCCGGTCGGTGAGCGCGTCGGGTGCATCGGCCTCACCCGATACCGTCCGCAGCACGATTGCGGCGCTGCGGGCGTCGAAGGCACTACCACCTCCCCACACAGCCTGGATGGCGCGGACCAACTCGGTGGTGTCGACGTCCTTGACAACGTAGCCACGGGCTCCGGCCTTGACCGCGCGCACCACCAGATCGTCGTCGAGGAAGGTGGTCAGCACCAGGGTCGCGACCTTCGGGTATCGCGACGTCAGCTCCGTGACCAGGCGCAATCCCTCGTATTCGGTGCCCGCGCTGAGCTTCAGGTCGACGACGACCACGTCCGGGCGGCACCGGGCGATCTCGGCGAGGGCGGCGTCGAAGGAATCGGCCTCACCGACCACCGAAATCGCCTGCTCTCGCTCGAGTAGCGAGCGGATTCCTTCCCGCAGCAATGCGTGGTCATCGACGAGCATCGTGCGGACGGCGGTGTGGCCCGAGTGTACGGGCCGCCCCAGTGGCGGGGCGGTCCGTTGCGGAACACCTTGTGCACCATATGTTGTCATCGTTTCGCCTCCTGAGAACCGGCAGGTCTGGCAGGTGCGGCCGGCAACTCGACGGCAATCCGGATACCGCCCAGTCGCGACCGCCTGATCCGCAGCATGCCACCGAGATCACTCGCCCGCGCCGTCATGTTGGCCAGCCCTCGGTGTCTGCCTGCCAGATCGCCGAGCATCGCCGCCTGCAGGACGCGCCGCAGATGACCCGGATCGCCGGTACCGTCGTCGTCCACGGTCAGTGCCACATCCCGTTCGCCGTAGGTCAAGACGACCTTGGCGCGGGTGGCCTCGGCGTGCACCGCAGTGTTGAACAGCGCCTCACCCGCGATTCGCAGTATGGCGTGCTGCGCGTCGTCGGGCAGGTCACGGACCCGCCCGACGACTCTGACCTCGGTCCGCAGGTCGGCCGGCATATGCATCGAGCACAGCTCGTCCAGGATCTCGCCGAGGCTCAGACCCCCTACCGACGGCGCCTGGTTGAGCGCGTAGATCACCGACCGCAATTGCTCGACCGCGTTCCTGGTCAGCCGGCCGGCGACCTCGAGCCTGGCTGCGGTCGCCGGATCGGACTCGACCCGGCACACCTCGATCTGCATGCCCGCCGACAACACCGATTGCGTCACCGAATCGTGCAGCTCGCGTGCGATCCGCTCGCGCTCCTCGGTGACCAGCCGCTGCCGCATCGCCGCCGACAGTTCTCGCTGGGTACGTTCGAGGTCCTCGTTGCGCGCCGCCAGCACCGCGGCCTGTTCACTGACCCGTTGGTAGGCGTCCTCCGCGCGGGCCAGTTGATGCCTGCTCTCCTCCAGCAGCGCGGCGTTGAGCAGTGCGACTACCGCCTGTCTGGCCAGGATCCGCATCACCACCAGGTCGGCCGAGTCCACGGGACAGCCCGGGCGCGTCCACGCCGACAGGCCACCCACCACGCGTCCGTCGAGTTCCAGCGGCAGATGCAGATGGTGCTGGTCGACGACGGGGCGTTCGAGCCGGCCGGACTGCCGGCGCAGAATGTCGTTGAGACGGTTGAGGACGTCATCGGGCAGGTTGCTGGGTACACGTGCACTGGCCACCCCCTCGAAGGCGTATACCGTGCCTTCCGCGGACATCATCAGGTGCCGGGGACCCGTGCGTTCGAGTTCGCCGTCGCACAGCGCGAACACGACCCACTGGGCGTCAAGGTGTTCGCTGACCGCCCTGGCCACCGACAACACCAGGTTCTGCGGCCCCTCCGCGGTGTCCACGAGTGCCCGGGAGATCCGGTCGAGCGCACCGACGACCCTGCTCAGCCGCTGTTCCACGCCACGGTACTGGGCGTAGTGGCCGCCCTTGACCGAATGCAGGCCGACGAGCGAGTTGAGCCACTCGGCGTCGGATGTCTCGGGTGCGGGATTCTCCGATACGAGGTTCTCCGGTGCCCGCGAGTCGATGGCGCCGTCTGCCCGGGCGCGTGTGTTCGGCATGGCTACAGCGCCTCGTGGTACATGGCGGCGACATCGGCAACGGTCGGCCGCCGCGGGTTGGTCCGCATGCAGGCGTCCGCCAGCGCGTTGACGGTCAGCGACGGTATGTCCCTGGCCTGCACACCGAAGGCCGACAACGACTGCGGCAGCCCCACCCGCGCGGTCAGCCGTGCCATCTCGTCGGCGAAACGTTCGGCCGCCGCATGCGGCGTCGGGGACTCCGGCAGGCCGATCGCCCGCGCGAGATCGACGTACGGAGACGGGTCGGCCTGTGCGTTAAAGCGGATCACATGCGGCAGGATGATCGCGTTGATCGCCCCGTGCGGCGCGTCGCACATACCACCGACAGGGTGGCTGAGCGCGTGCGTGGCACCCAGGATCGCGTTGGTGAAGGCCATTCCGGCCTGCAGCGCCGCGTACGCCATGTCCATTCCGGCGTCGGAGTCGGCCGGTGAGTCCACCAGCCGTTCCAGACTTCGCCATGCCGTGCCGATCGCTGACAGAGCCGCACCGTCGGTGAGTCTGGTGTGCGCACGCGAGGCGTACGCCTCGACGCAGTGGGACACCGCATCCATCCCGGACTGTGCTGCCACCTCGGGCGGCATCGTCGCGAACACCCGGGGATCGATCACCGACACGTCGGGCACCAGACCGCGTCCGATGATCGCCACCTTGGTCATCCGGTCGGAGTCGCTGATGATGCAGAACTGGGACACGTCCGAACCGCTGCCGGCAGTGGTCGGGGCGGCAAGCAAGGGCGGCAACGGATGTCGGGCCTTGTCGATGCCCTCGTATTCGAGAATGTGGCCACCGTTGGCGGCCAGGATCGCCACCCCTTTGGCCGCGTCGATCACCGACCCACCGCCGAGCGCGACGATCCCGTCGCATCGGGCCATGCCGTAGCGTTCCAGCCCTGCCACCACCTCACCGGCGCGCGGATTGGGACTGATCCCGGTGAACGAGGAGGTGTGGATCCCCGCTGCATGGAGCCGGTCGCTGAGTTCGGAAAACCATGGGGTGCTGACGATTCCGCGATCAGAGACAATCAGGAGCCGATTCAGTCCGAGGCCTTCTGCCGCACGCGGAATCTCCGCGAGCGCGCCCCGGCCGATGATCACCTCTGGCGCGTGGAACTTGGCCACGCGCACCACATCGCGGGCCGGCTGTTCACCTGTGAACCCGGCCCGCGACTGCGGTACCCGCTCAAAAACCTCATCCACTGACACTGCGAGCCACATTACTTCGGCCAGGCATGCAGCAGCGTTGCAAGCGGAATGAGCGGTACGAGACAGGGCGGCTTCGGGTCCGGCGATCAGACCTTGATCGCATCCACCGACACCTGTTCCAGTGCCGCCAGATCGTGGATGATGTGGACCCGATCGCAGTACTCGGAGTACCCGGGCAGATCGCACGAGCCGAGTTTCCACGAGTACGAAGGCTCCGGGGTGATCCAGATGACCTCCCGCGCGCGTCGTGAAATCTCCTCTAGCGCAGGAAAATTCGGATCGCTTCCGTTACCGCGGCCGTCACCGAGAACGATCACGGTGGTACGCCGGTTGACCGCGCCGCCGAATTCCTCCAGGAACTTCCCCAGCGCGGCACCGTAGTCGGAGTCGGCAGAGGTGTCGAGGACACCGCCGTTGGACAGGCCACTGACCACCAGGGACAGCGCCTCCTCGATCGGATGTTCGGCGAACAGGTCGGTGATCTCCACCAGATCCGACACGAATGCGAACGAGCGCACATGCGAGACCATCGACTGCAAGCCGTGGACCAGCTGCAACGTGAACCGGGCCGCCGCGCGCACCGACAGCGACACGTCCGCGAGGATCAGCAGGCTCGGCCGGTCCTCCACCTTGGCCACGGTGATCGGCCGGAACGGAACACCGTCGTAGCGCAGGTTGGCACGCATCGTGCGGGCGGCGTCGACCGACCCGCGGGCGGCAACCTTGCGCCGCGACCTCGGCGCACCGTGCAGGCTGCGGATCAGTCGGCGGATCGAATCCTCCAGGCTCGCCCGCTCGTGTTCGTGGATGACGTCGCGGACCTCGGCCTTGACCTCGCGTTCCTCGATCTCGTGATCGCTGGCCATCAACTGCTCAAGATGGTCGCGCAGCTTTTCGGGTAGACCGTCGAGCAGGCCGGCGAGGATGCGGCGCAATGCCGCGATCTCCTCGACGTCGGGCTGGGTGACGTCGTCACCTTCGCTGTCGAGCCAGTTCAGCAGCGCCATCTCCTGCGCCACCGACAACTCGACGTCGAGCCGGGTCCGGTCGTCGGCCACCAACTCACCCGGTCTGCCGGGGTTCGACAACCGCGACACCGTGAGCTGAACGCGTGCGGCGGCCTCGGAATTGGGCACCTCATCGGCCGACAGCACGATCTCGTCGGTCAGCGACGCCATGTCGAGCCGGTTGGCCTCCTGATGCAGGTTGTACTGCTCGGCCAGATCCTCCGGATCGAAATAGTCCTTGAGATTGGACGGCGGGCCGTGGCTGTGGCCCTGTTGCGGGGTCTGGGAGATCTCGTCCGAGAGGCTGTACTCGTTGAGCTCGCCGCTGTCGGAAAGATCATCGTGGGTGTGCGAATGTCCGTGTCCATCATCACTTTCCAGCACGGGAAGCAACCGGAAGAACCTGTCGAACACGTCGTGAAAGGTCTCCTCGTCGCGGCGGTCCTTGACCAGACACACCTCGAGAGCCGAGCGGAGCAGTTCACGGTCGCCGAGGATCTCCGGTGCGGCAGTCGCGGCCATCGCGTCCATGGCCTCGGACACGCCGATACGGATTCCGTGCAGTCGTAGCAGCCGGACGAAACGATGAATCGCGCCTTCCATCCCGGGCCCCTAGAACGGCCGCTTGCGCGCGCCGCCGCCGCGGGAGGCGAACGACCGGCTGCCCTGCCCCGCGCTCACCGTGCGCTTGCCGATGTCGCTGCTGTCCCCGGGCGCGCCATAGTAGTCGTCGCCGTGGCGGCCCGGCTCGTCCTTCGACGCACGCTTCTCGCGTCCCGGTTCATTGTGGTCGTGATCGTGCGAATGTCCCCCGTCGTGGGAGTGACCGTGATCATGGGAATGGCCGTGATCGTGGGAGTGACCGTGGCCATGGTCGTGGGTATGCAGGTGACTGGGCACTTGCGCGTTGGGATCGACCAGACGCGGCAGTGCATCGACCGCACGCGCGAGGTCCCGATCGTACTTGACCACCACATTTGCTGTCTGCGAAAGGATTTCCGCATCGAGCTCGTCGGCGCCGAGCACCGCGAGGGTGCGCGCCCAGTCGATGGCCTCCGAAATGCTCGGGGCCTTACGCAGATCCAGGTCCCGCAGGCCACGCACGATCTGAACGAGCTTGGCGGCCAGCGCATCCGAAAGTCCGGTGTTCTTGGATTTTATGATCTCCAGCTCGCGGTCGGCGGCCGGATAGTCCAGCGACAGATGCAGGCACCGGCGTTTGAGCGCGGCCGACAGATCGCGGGTGTTGTTGGACGTCAGAATCACCAGCGGGGGGTGCTTGGCCACGAAGGTTCCGATCTCGGGCACCGAGACCTGGAATTCTGCGAGCAACTCCAGCAGCACCGCCTCAAGTGCCTCGTCGGCACGGTCGACCTCGTCAATGAGCAGCACGACCGGCTTCTCCGAGCGCACCGCCTCCAGGAGTGGCCGGGGTGCCAGGAATCGCTCGGAGAAGAACACGCTTTCCTCGGCACCGATCCGGTCGACCGCCTCCGACAGCGTGTCGACATCGGCGACCACCTGCGAGATCTTCTCGCGCAACACCTGGGTGTACAGCAACTGTTTGCCGTAGTCCCACTCGTACAGCGCAGTGGTCTCGTCCTGCCCCTCGTAGCACTGCAGACGCAGCAACTCGCGCCCGGTCACCGTTGCCAGCGTCTTGGCCAATTCCGTCTTGCCGACGCCCGCCGGGCCCTCCAGCAGTAGCGGCTTGCCCAGCCTGCCCTGCAGGAACACCGTGGTCCCCAGTCGTTGATCGGCGAGGTAGCCGGCCTTCGCGAACTGCTCGATGACGTCGGCGACATCGGCGAACTGTTCCTCGGCGGGGCTGATGGTCTCGTCTGTGGTGCTCGCGGAGGCGGCTGTGGTCCCCGCGGAGGCGGCTGTGGTCTCGGACATGTGATGCTCCGGTTCTTGAACTCTCGGTGACGGTACTGAAGATGGGGAATGCGGGTGGCGGACTGTGGTGATTGTCCGCCACCCGCTCACCTCGTCACGGGCGAATGTGACGAGAGGACCCCGTGGGACCTGAGGAGATCGGCTGCACTAGGGCGCGTCTCCCATATCCACCGCGCAAAGGGATATGGGAGACATGCCCTAGGTGAGCAGATCGTCCAGGTCGCCGTTGAAGCAGTGATCGACGACCGGACGAACCGTCTCGAAGGTGCACTCCTTCGGGTTGCCCGGCGTGCAGGCGTCGCCGAGCACGTGGTTGGTGATCGCATCGATGGTGGCTGCGCTGCCGTCGATGACCTTGCGGCCCGCGTAGAACGGGGTCGGGCCGGTGCCGAGGCGGTTCTTGACGTGGGTGTCCTGGTTGACGTCGGTGAACTTCTCGGTGATACCCACATCGCGCAGCAGCCGGATCGCAGCGTTGAGGGCCTGATCAGCGGCCTGCACCTTGCTCAGGCCATGGGTGTCGACGCCCATCACCTCGGCGATGTCGGCGAAGCGTTCGTACATGACTGGCATGTTGAACGCCCACACACGCGGAAGCGCGATGGCGTTGTTCAGTCCGTGATGGGTGTCGTAGAACGCCGACACCGCGTGGCTGATCGAGTGGATGATGCCCAGGCCACCGGAGTTGAACGCCTGCGCCGCGATGTACTGCGCGTACATCATGCCTTCGCGGCCGGCGAGCTCGGTGGGGTTCCAGGTGGCCTCACGCAGGTGCCGGTTGGTGAGCCGGATGGCGTGCAGCGCGTTGCCCAGCGACGGCTGGAAGTTCAGCCGGGACACGTACGGCTCGGAGGCATGGGCCAGCACGTCGAAACCGCACTGGGCGGTGAAGGCGACCGGGCAGTCGTAGTACAGCACCGGGTCGTCGATCGCGAGGGAGGTCACCGAGGCGTCATCGAAGGCGACGTACTTGTGCGGCTTGTCGGGGTCGGTGGTGGTGTCGGTGATGACATATGCCCACGAAGTCTCCGAACCCGTTCCAGCAGTGGTGGATACGGCGATATGCGGCGGGTTCTTGGGATTCTCGCTCTTGTTGAAGCCCTCGAACTCGTTGATGCTGCGACCGTCGTGGGCCACGGAGATGCGGGCACCCTTGCAGGCGTCGTGAGCCGACCCGCCACCGATGGAGATGAACGAGTCGCACTTCTCCGAGTTGTAGAGCGAGACCGCGTCCATGACGTTGTAGTCCTTGGGATTGGACTCGACCTGGTCGAATACCACGACCTCAAGACCGTGGTACTTGCACGATTCGGAGATCTTGTGAACGATGTCCGTGCCCCGCAGACCGGTGGTCATGATCAGCGTCTTCTTGAAGCCCAGCTTCAGCGCCTCGGGACCGATCATCTCGTGGGCACCGGGGCCCATCATGGCCCGGGGGAAGGGGTGGAATTCCTTGATGGGGAACGGCTTCAGCAGTTCATCTACCTGCATGACTACCTCCTCGCGCTATGCGCAGTAGGGACTTCGGGGTGACACCGGCGACGTTACGCGGATCACACCCCCACTCCCAGAGCCGCAAACGCAAACCGTCCCTTCACATCTGCACACGCCTTCACCGGGCAGGTATACCCCTGTCCGGTTGGTCAGTTAGCTTTCGGCTAACCCACACCGGCTGCGCGGGCGCGCCGCAGACTCTCCGCGTCGAACCCCCACGGCAATTCCAGGCGATGCCTGGCCAGCAACGCCTCGTCGGACAGAATGTCCACGATCGGTCCATCGGCCACGATCTGACCGGCGTCGATCACCACGGCCCGTTCACACAGTTGCGCGGCGTACGGCAGGTCGTGGGTGACCACCAGCATGGTCGTGGTGAGCCCGAGCAGCGTTTGCGTGAGTTCCCGGCGCGCGAGCGGATCGAGGTTGGCCGACGGTTCATCGAGGACGAGAACGTCCGGGCGGCAGGCGAGGACGGTCGCGAGTGCGCCGCGGCGACGCTGCCCTCCGGACAGGTGCGTGGCGCCACGGTGAGCCTGCTCCGACATCGACACCGCATCCAGGGACCGGGCCACACGTGCGGTCAGTTCGGCGCCGACGACCCCGAAGTTGGCCGGTCCGAACGCGACGTCCTCGGCGAGGGTCGGCATGAACAGTTGGTCGTCGGGATCCTGAAATACCAGGCCCACTCGGCGTCGGATATCGCGAACCGACTTGTCCCCCAGCGTGATACCCGATATCGCCACCTCACCGGACGTGGCTCTGAGCACCCCGTTCAGATGCAGCATCAGGGTGGTCTTGCCCGCACCGTTGGGTCCGAGGAGCGCCACCCGCTCCCCCTCCCGGACGGTCAGGTCGATCCCGTCAAGCGCGACACTCCCGTCTGGGTAGGTGAAACGCAGCCCCGCCACCGCCACTGCCACTGCCGGCGCGCCGGGTACGGCAGCGGGCCCGGATTCGGCCGCATATCGGGTATCGACCCGCGTCCGCCTCGACCACACCATCGCTTCTCCTCACAAACCATCGCTTCTCCTCACAAACCATCGCTTCTCGTCACAAACCATCGCTTCTCGTCACAAACCATTCCAGGCGATCACCGACACGGTGACCGCGACGAGCGCCGGCATCGTCACGGCCAGCCACTGCACCGAGGTTGCCTTCACGGAGGTGGCCATCGCCGCCATCTCGGGGACCGTGCCGGTGAAACCGCGAGACGACATCGCCAGATGGACCCGCTCGCCCCGTTCGTACGACCGCAGGAACAGCGACCCGACGCCTTTGGCAATGGCCGCCGCCTGGTGCGCGAAGCGTGGATCGTCGCCGCGGGCCAGCCTGGCGACGCGCTGCTGTGCCGCCTGCGCCGACAGTAACTCGACGTAACGCAGCATCATTACCAGAATCTGGGTAACCATGCCCGGAATCCCCAACCGCGACAGTGCAACCGGCAGCTCGCCCGCGCGCGTCGTGGCCGCGAAGGTCAACGACGCCGCCACACCCAACGTGCCCTTGATCAGAATTCCCCACGCCGCGTACAGCCCGGACACCGATAACGACATGCCCACGACGTCGACGCGGTCACCGCCCTCGGCGAACGGCAGCAACACCGCCAGCACCACGAACGGCGCCTCGATGAGCATGCGTGGGGCTATCCACCGCGCCGGAATCCCCGCGATCACCCACACCGTGACGAGAATCGCGGCGAAAGCCGCGTAGGGCCAGAACATCTCACGTGGTGTGGCGACCACCGCGAAGACGAAGCCAACCAGGCACACCAACTTGGCCTCGGCCGGCGCGCGGTGCACCCGCGAGTCGCCCTGCCGATACAGCGGGTGTGAATGACCGGCTCCCATCGCGACATCCCCGTCCGGTCAGTGTTCGGTGCCGTCGCGCCGGCTCCGTGCCAGCAGGTCGCTCCGACTCCGTGCCGACAGGTCGCTCCGGCTCCGTGCGAGCAGCCAGAACAGGCCAACGGCCACCAGCACAGTGACGCCCACCCCGATCACTCCCGCGATGCCGCCCGAGTTGCCGAGCCCGGACACGCTGTAGTCGGCGAGCGGCGAGGAGGCCAGCACGTGATCGTCGGCGTGCTGGGCGATGCAATTGCCGCGCAGCGCTTCGCCGCCGTCGATCTCGACCGTCTCGCACCCGCGCATCGTCGCTGAATCCAGTCCATCCGGCGACGAACTCGCCGCATACGACAGGACACCCGCGATCACCAGTGCGACCATTCCGAAGGACAGGAGGAAGATGTGCCGGCGCACCCACGACCCACCGGCCCCCGCCGGAGCGTCTGCGCCGACGCTCTGCGCGGCTGCGTTGTCGGTGATACTCATGCCCGAACTCCTTCACTTCCGGCCGCCTGGACCCGTTCCTGCCCGGATTCGGTCGACTGACCCGCGTCGCGAGTGCGGCGCAACAGATACACCAGATCCGGTCGCGCATTCGCGACCGCCGTCACGGTCACCGCGGTGATCAGTCCTTCGCCGATCCCGATGAGCGCGTGTGTTCCCCACATGTATCCCGCCACCGTCGCCAGTGATGAGTCACCCGCCCCGCCGATCGCGTATTCGATCACGAACCCGGTTGCCGCACAGACCGTTCCGATGAGTGCGGCGGTGAACGAAACCACTGTCAACCCGCGCCCACCCGACCGGCCGGCGACGAACCTGCGACCGGCCATCGCGACCAGGAAACCGGCGAAGGTGGAGACCAGCGCCATGTTGGTGATGTTGGTACCCAGCGCCGACACCCCTCCGTCGGCGAACAGCAATGCCTGTACCACCAGGACGATCGCGATACACAATGCACCCACGTAGGGACCGACCAGGATCGCGGCCAGCGCACCACCGAGTAGATGACCACTGACGCCGGGCAGGATCGGGAAGTTGATCATCTGCACCGCAAAGATGAAAGCCGCGACCAGGCCGGCCATCGGGACGGCGCGCTCGTCGAGATCGGCGCGGGCCCGCCAGCAGCAGCCGGTCAGGCCCACTACCGCTATGACGGCGAAAGCGAATGACACCGGCGCATTCACGATGCCGTCACTCATATGCATCGCGAGCGTGGTGGATGTGGTGGACGTCATAGAGGGAACGCTAGGCCCCCGCCCAATACCTGTCCACACATTCATGTGTCCGCTCGCACAGACTATCCGTCAGGTCAGGTGCCGTACCGTACCAACGTCGCCGCGTCCTGTCCGGACGCGGCCTCCGGCCCTAACCCGATACGCGTTCGATCTGTCCACCGAGACCGCGCAGGATCTCCTCGAACCGCGGATAGCCCCGGTCGATGTGCTCGACATCGTGCACATCGGTCACCCCGTCGGCCACCAGACCGGCCAGAACGAGACCGGCTCCGGCCCGGATATCCGAACACCACACCGGCGCGCTCGAAAGCTGCTCCACACCGCGGATCACCGCATGGTGGCCATCGGTGCGGGCATCGGCACCGAGCCGGACCATCTCTTCCACGAACCGGAACCGGGCCTCGAAGACGTTCTCGGTGATCAGGGACATCCCGTCGGCCACCGCAGCCAGACCGATCGCCATCGGCTGTAGATCGGTGGGAAAACCCGGGAACGGCAGGGTCGAAACGTTCACCGCCCGCGGCCGCTCGTCGGCGCGCACCCGGAAACCGTCGTCGAAGGTCTCCACGACAGCGCCGGTATCGCGCAACTTGTTCAGCACCAGCTGCAGATGGGCGGGCGCGACACCGTGCACGGTCACGTCCCCGCGGGTCATCGCCGCGGCGATCCCCCACGTGGCACCGACGATCCGGTCGCCCACCACCCGATGCGTCGTCGGATGCAGTTGCGAGACACCTTCAACGGTCAGCGTCGACGAACCCGCCCCGTCGATCCTGGCCCCCATCTGCACCAGCATCTCGCACAGATCGATGATCTCCGGTTCGCGGGCGGCGTTGTCGATGGTCGTGACACCCTCGGCCAGCACCGCAGCCATCAGGATGTTCTCCGTGGCACCCACCGACGGAAACTCCAGCGCCACACCGGCCCCGACGAGGGTGTCGGCAGAGGCCACCACGCAGCCGTGCTCGATGGAACTGTGCGCGCCCAACGCCCGCAGACCGGCCTGATGCATGTCCAGCGGCCGCGAACCGATCGCGTCGCCGCCAGGCAGGGCGACCACCGCACGGCGGCACCGCGCCATCAACGGACCCAGCACGCAGACCGACGCCCGGAACTGCTTCACCGCGTCGAAATCGGCGTGATACTTGGGTTCGGCAGGCGAATCGATGATGACCTCATCGCCCTCGATGGTGACCGCCGCACCGAGTCCGCGCAGCACATCGGCCATCAGCGGCACGTCCGCAATGTCGGGACTGTTCGTCAACGTGGTGGTGCCCTCGGCCAGCAGAGCGGCCGCCATCAGCTTCAGGACGCTGTTTTTCGCGCCCCCCACGACCACGTCACCCGCCAGTCGTGCCCCACCGCTCACCAAGAACCGATCTGCCACGCTCACACCTTAACCGTCGGCACCGGGCCGAACCGAACGCCACGATAGATTTGCACCCATGGCCGTACATCTGACCCGTATCTACACCCGCACCGGCGACGACGGGAGCACCGGACTCAGCGACTTCTCGCGCGTCGCGAAGACCGACCCCCGAGTCGTCGCCTATGCCGACTGCGACGAGGCCAACGCCACCATCGGGGTCGCGCTGGCATGTGCGGGCGCCCTGCCCGCCGATATCGTCACTGTGCTGCGAACCGTGCAGAACGACCTGTTCGACGCCGGTGCCGACCTGTCCACCCCGGTGGTCGAATCCCCCAAGTATCCGCCGCTGCGCATCGAACAGTCCTACATCGACGCGCTCGAACACTGGTGCGACTCGTACGGCGAGCCTCTGCCCAACCTCGATTCGTTCATCCTGCCCGGCGGCAGTCCGCTCGCGGCGCTGCTGCACCAGGCCCGGACCGTGGTGCGACGCGCCGAACGCTCGGCGTGGGCGGCCGTCGACGCCGCACCCGAGACCACCAGCGTGCTGCCGGCGAAGTACCTCAACAGGCTCTCGGATCTACTGTTCATCCTGGCCCGGGTCGCCGCCCATCCGCCACACGGTGACGGCGATGTGAAATGGGTACCGGGCGGGGACCGGATACGGCCCTGACCGTGTTCTAGGCGCGGCGCCGTTCTTCTGGCGTCGTTCTTCTAGGCTCTGCGTCGTTGCGAACGCGCCGACTGCCGGGCCTCGATCCACGACTGGAACGCGGTGGCCGCCCCCTGGGACATCGCCAACTCGTAGGCGCCGCCGTTCCCGTCCGCGCCGGGTTCGAGCTCGAGCACCACCAGACCGTCGAGAATATCCGCCTCGCTGCCGATCGGTCGTCGGCGCGCACAGATCTCCGTGGTCTGCCGCAGCAGCGTCGACGTCGTGCCCAGACGCAGGGAGCTGAGCCGGTAGAACGACACGCTGTTCTCGTCGTACTGCACCACGCCATGGCGCCAGCCCGCGTCAGCGGCAGCGGGAATGCGTCGCAGCAGACAAGGCGTACCCACACTGCGCAGTTTGGTGATCCTGTACACAAGGACCATCGCCACAACGGTTGCGAACACCAGCAACACGATCAGCGCGACGATGGCTAAATCCACCGGGACGGCACCTCCGGGTGTGCGACCGGTGATTGTGCCGATGATGCTGGGCTGCCATCGGCACTGACCGGCCATGCTTGCTGTACAGAATGCCACCCCGGGGCCCCCGTGACAAAACGAACGCTTCGCAGGGCGAAACGAAAGCGCAGCCGCAGGTAGCACGTCCCATCCGGACGGTCCACCCGGGACATCCGGACAGAAAGAAATCGGCCATCCGGGACGCTGCGTCCCGGATGGCCGATCAAATCTGAACTTCTGGTACCTACTTGTGCAGGTTCTCCGCAGCCGTCACCAGCGCATGAGCGTGGTTGAACTCCGCACTGCCCGGCTCCGCCGATTCCAGCACCGCGCGCTGCGCCGCCACGTCGACGTCATCGGCCCACTGCGCCGTGTCCGCGAGGATCGTCACACGCTCTCCCGTGACCGAGAGAAAACCGCCCTCGACGGCAGCGGCCTTGCGGTCGCCGCTCTCCTCGACGATGACGACGAAACCGCCTGGCACAAGCTCACCGAGAAGAGGCTCGTGCCCCGCCAGGACACCGAGCTCACCCACGGTGGTCTGGGCGATCACGAACGTCGCCTGACCCGAGTACAGCTCCTGGTCCGGGGAAACGACCTCCACATGGAAGGACTTGTCTGCCATGGTGATGTGCTACTTTCCGGCGATCTTGGCAGCGGCGGCTTCCACGTCGTCGAGGCCACCGCAGCTGTTGAACGCCTGCTCGGGCAGGTGATCGAACTCGCCCTTGCAGACACGATCGAAGGCTTCGATGGTGTCGGCGAGCGGAACGACCGAACCGGCCTGACCGGTGAACTTCTCGGCGACCAGGAAGTTCTGGCCGAGGAACTTCTGGATGCGGCGCGCACGCTGCACCGTCACCTTGTCCTCTTCGGACAGTTCGTCCATACCGAGGATGGCGATGATGTCCTGCAGCTCCTTGTACTTCTGCAGGATGCGCTTGACCTCGTTGGCGACGCGGAAATGCTCGTCACCGACGATCGAGGCCTCCAGGATGCGCGAGGTCGAGGTCAGCGGATCCACGGCGGGGTAGATACCCAACTGCGAGATCGGGCGCGAGAGCTCGGTGGTTGCATCGAGGTGGGCGAACGTGGTGGCCGGCGCCGGGTCGGTGTAGTCGTCGGCGGGCACGTAGATGGCCTGCAGCGAGGTGATCGAACGACCCTTGGTCGAGGTGATGCGTTCCTGCAGCTCACCCATCTCGTCGGCCAGTGTCGGCTGGTAACCCACCGCCGAAGGCATACGGCCGAGGAGGGTCGAGACCTCCGAGCCGGCCTGCGTGAAGCGGAAGATGTTGTCGATGAACAGCAGCACGTCCTGGTGCTTCACATCGCGGAAGTACTCCGCCATGGTCAGCGCGGACAGGGCGACGCGCATACGGGTGCCCGGCGGCTCGTCCATCTGGCCGAAGACGAGCGCGGTATCGCCGAGGACGCCCATCTCCTCCATTTCGAGGTGGAGGTCGGTGCCCTCACGGGTACGCTCACCGACGCCCGCGAACACCGAGGTGCCCGAGAACTCGCGAGCGATACGGGTGATCATCTCCTGGATCAGAACGGTCTTGCCGACGCCGGCACCACCGAACAGACCGATCTTGCCGCCCTTGACGTACGGGGTCAGCAGGTCGATGACCTTGATGCCCGTCTCCAGGATCTCCGTCTTACCCTCGAGCTCGCTGAAAGCCGGGGGCTTACGGTGGATGCCCCACTGCTCGCCGTCGCGGCCGAGTCCCGGGGTGTCCAGGCACTCACCGAGAGCATTGAAGACGTGACCCTTGACGAGATCGCCCACCGGAACGCGGATCGGGAAGCCGGTATCGGAGACCGCAGCGCCACGGACCAGACCGTCGGTCGGCTGCATCGAGATCGTGCGCACCAGGTTGTCGCCGAGGTGCTGGGCGACCTCCAGGGTCAGCGTCTTGGCGACGGCCGCCAGCGTGACCTCTGCGTGCAGGGCGTTGAACAGTTCTGGGATCGAGCCCCGGGGGAACTCGACATCGACCACGGGGCCGATGATGCGGACGACGCGGCCCTGGGTCGAGCCCGCCTTCCCTTCCGTGGGTGTCGTAACTGCTGCGGTCATTGTGGTTGGGTCACTTCCTCTTGGGTAAACGTTTCGGTATCGGCGGGCTCACGCGCCGGCGTAGCCGCATTCGGTTCAGCGCGGCCGGTCAGCTCAGCGCGGCGGTGCCGCCGACGATCTCGCTGAGTTCCTGGGTGATCTGGGCCTGACGCAGCTGGTTGGCCTCGCGGGACAACGACTTCGACAGTTCCTCGGCATTGTCGGTGGCCGCCTTCATCGCCGTACGCCGGGCGGCCGACTCCGATGCCGACGAATCCAGCAGTGCGGCGTGGATACGCGTGGCCACATACTTCGGCAGCAACGAATCGAGCAGGGCCTCGGCACCGGGCTCGAAGCTGTAGTTGCGATCAGGTGTCGACGGATCGGAATCGTCGGCCTCGGCAACCACCAGCGGAGCGACCCGCCGGACCTCCGGCGTCTGCGTCAGCATCGTGACGAAACGCGTGTAGACCATGTGGATCTCATCGACGCCGGCGAGGCTGCCGCCGTCGGGGAGTTCGATCGACTCCCCCGATCCCGCCATGAACAGGTCGACGAGCAGATCCGCAGCCTGAGCGGCGTCGGCGTAGGTCGGCTTCTGCGAGAAGCCACTCCACGACGAAGCGATCGACTGGCCACGGAAGGTGAAGTAACCGATGCCCTTCTGTCCAGTGACGAACAGGACCGGCTGCTTGCCCTCCTCTTCGAGAAGAGCGATGAGCTCACGTGCCGAACGCAGTGCGTTCGAGTTGTAACCACCGCACATACCGCGGTCGCTGGTCACGATGAGCACGGCGGCGCGCTTGGGCGCCTCGCGCTCGACCAGCAGCGGGTGGTCGAGCGAACCGGCGCTGCCGGCCAGCTCGGCCAGCACCGCGGTCATCTCGGCCGAGTACGGCTTGGCCGCGGCCACCCGAGCCTGGGCCTTGGTGATCTGCGAGGTGGCGATCAGCTCCTGCGCCTTGGTGATCTTCTTGGTCGACTGCACCGACCGGATGCGTGAGCGCAGCTCACGGATGCTGGCCATGGACCCTCACCCCTTTCTGACGAAAGTTCAGGTTGTCCACGAACTACTTCTTCACCTTGAGTGCTTCGCGCCCGACGTCCTCGGCATCCATCGCCTCGACCGGGACATCGCCGACGACGCGCTTACCGTCAGCGGTCAGGTAGCCCTTCTTGAAACGGTTCACCTCGGCGACGAGAGCCTCGGCCTGATCCGAGGAAAGCACCTGGCCACCCTCGATCGACGCGTAGACGCCTGTGGCGTTGTGGTGCAGGTGATCGAGAAGCTGCGACTCGAAGGACCGGACGTCGTTGACCGGCACCGAATCGTAGTGGCCCTCACCGCACAGGTAGATCGAGACGATCTGGTCCTCGACGGAGTACGGGCTGTACTGATCCTGCTTGAGCATCTCGACCCAGCGCGCACCGCGCTCGAGCTGAGCCTTGGAGGCGTCGTCGAGGTCGGAGGCGAAGGCGGAGAACGCCTCGAGCTCGCGGAACTGGGCAAGTTCCAGACGCAGCGAACCGGAGACCTTCTTGAGGCCCTTGGTCTGCGCGGCGCCACCGACGCGGGACACCGAGGTGCCGACATTGATCGCGGGGCGGACACCCTTGTTGAACAGGTCCGATTCGAGGAAGACCTGGCCGTCGGTGATCGAGATGACGTTGGTAGGGATGAACGCCGACACGTCGTTGGCCTTGGTCTCGATGATCGGCAGACCGGTCATCGAGCCGCCGCCCATGTCGTCGGAGAGCTTGGCACAACGTTCCAGCAGACGCGAGTGCAAGTAGAAGACGTCACCGGGGTATGCCTCACGGCCCGGCGGGCGGCGCAGCAGCAGCGAAATGGCGCGGTAGGCCTCGGCCTGCTTGGTCAGGTCGTCGAACACGATCAGGACGTGCTTGCCCTGGTACATCCAGTGCTGACCGATGGCCGAACCGGTGTACGGCGCGAGCCACTTGAAGCCGGCCGAATCGGAGGCGGGAGCGGCGACGATGGTGGTGTACTCCATCGCGCCGGCCTCTTCGAGGGCGGTCTTGACGCCGGCGATGGTCGAGCCCTTCTGACCGATCGCGACGTAGATGCAGCGGACCTGCTTGTCCGGGTCGCCGCTGTCCCAGTTGGCCTTCTGGTTGAGGATCGCATCGACGCAGACCGCGGTCTTGCCGGTCTTGCGGTCGCCGATGACGAGCTGACGCTGTCCGCGGCCGATGGCGGTCATGGCATCGATGGCCTTGATGCCGGTGGCCAGTGACTCCTCAACGGGCTGGCGCTGCAGAACCGAGGCCGCCTGAAGTTCGAGGACACGCTCGCCCTCGGACTCGATGTCGCCGAGTCCGTCGATAGGGGCGCCGAGCGGGTCGATGACGCGACCGAGGAACTTGTCGCCGATCGGAACCGAGAGGACCTCACCGGTACGGCTGACCTGCTGGCCTTCTTCCAGGGACTGGAAGTCACCCAGGATGACGGCGCCGATCTCGTCCTCGTCGAGGTTGAGGGCGACACCGAGGATTCCGCCTTCGAACTTCAGCAGCTCGTTGGCCATTGCGCCGGGCAGGCCACTGACACTGGCGATACCGTCTGCGGTGTGGGTGATGATGCCCACTTCGTCGCGGGATGCCTCGGCCTCGAACGACGAGACGTACTGCTCGATCGCTCCCTTGATCTCCTCTGGTGAGATCGTCAACTCCGCCATGGGTGTTCTCGTCTTTCCTTGAATCGGTTCAGGTCTGTGCTGGGTGATGTGGTGAGCTCGCGCGTGAGCGGTGAGGTCAGCGCGGCAATGTCTGGGCCGCGGTGGCCAGTCGGGTGGCGATGTCGGCCTCGATGACCTCGTCGCCGACGGCGATCCGCAGACCGCCCAGGATCTCCGGGTTCACCTCGGTCTGTACCGAGATGGTGCGGCCGTAGATGTTGCCGAGGACACCGCGCAGACGCTGGATCTGTGAGTCGGTGAGCGGCGCGGCCGACACCACGTGCGCGACCGACTCACCACGGCGGGCCGCGGCCAGTTCGGCGAGATTGGCGACGGCCAACTCCGCGGGCTGACCGTGCAGCAGACGCACCGAGTGCGCGACCAGGGTCCGCGTGTGAGCGCCGACCTTGCCACCGATCAGCCTGTCCAGCAGAGCGATCCGCTTACCGGCGTCGTGGGTGTGATCCGACAGCAGCGAAGCGAGCTGCGGATTGGCGTCGAGGAGTCGCGAAACCCGGAAAAGTTCGTCCTCGACCGATTCGATGGAACCGTCCCGCTCGGCCGCGGCGAGCACGACCAGCGAGTTCTGGCGCCGCAATGCCGTACCGAAGTCCGGTGTCGATGACCAGCGCTGACGAGAGGCGGTAGCGATGATGTCGACTGCGACCTGGCTGACCTTGCCGCCGAAGATCGACTGCACGAGCGCCGTCTTGCCCTGCGGGAACTCGTCGTCCTCGGTGAGCTTCTTGCGCAGCACCGGATTCTTGTCGAGCAGCGCGATGACCTCGGTGAGGTCCTCGGAGGCGGCGACGAGCGAGGCGGCGTCCTGGCCCGCGGCGTCTGCCTCGAAGACCTGGGCCACTGCCTGCGCGGCGTCACGGCTGGTGGCACGCAGCGAATGCAGGCCGATCAGCTCGGCACGCGTATGCGGACCCGAGGTGCCCGCGGTCATCGCCTCCAGTTCGGTGATGACCCGGTCGACGCTCTTCTCCTTGGCGGCCGGATCTGCGAGGTGGCCGCGAACCAGCTCTCCGGCCTGGTCGACCGCACTCAGACCCAGTGCGGTGCGATGCTTACGGACGAGGGTGGAACGAACCAACTCGCCCTGGTTGTCGCCGTTCTCCACGATCCGGCGGGCCTCACGGTCGGCCTGCACACGCAGATCGGCCTTGATGTTCTCGGCGTCGGCGTACGCGTTGCTGCGCAGTTCGGCACCCTCGGCCTCTGCCTTGTCGACCGCCTTCTCGTGGGCGATCTCGGCATCTTTGGCACTGGCGGCCGCCGCCTCGCTGTCGATGATCTGCTGGCCGACGGTCTCCTGCCGAGTCGCGACCGCCTTCTTCAGGACGGGCACGACGAACTTCCAGATGAGCCAGGCAACGACGGCGAAGCCGATGAGCTGTCCGATGAAGATGTCCACTGTTTAGCTCACCGTCTCCTGAAGTGCCTGGCCGGTCCGGACGTCGACGCCGAGCACCCGGCCGGCGAGTGTCTCGGACAGTCGTTCGAGGTCCTGCTGCGCGCCGGCCGCTGCCGCGTCGGCCTCGGTGCGCAGGGACGCGGTGGTGTTGGCGAGAGCGGTGTCGGCCTGTTCGGTCGCGCGCCGCTTCGCCTCTGCCAATTCCTCGTTACCTTCTGCCCGTGCCTCGTCCCGGATACCGGTTGCCACGCCACGAGCGTCCTTGAGCGCGGCCTCGTACTCGGTGGTGGCAGCCTCGTAGCTCGCCGCAGCCGCCTTGTTGTCCTCCGCGGTCTTCGCGACCCGGGCATCGCGTTCGTCGAGAACCTTGACGATCGGCGGTACCACGTAGAACTTGATAACCAGGAAAACGATGACGAAGATCAACAGGCACACAAAGAATGTGCCGTTGGGGATCAGGAAGTTGGAAGTCCCCTCACCCTCGGATTCTGAGGCGAGATACATGGTCGCGATTGCTTCCTAACGAAATAGACGAGGGGTTTAGTGGGTCACGCCTTCAATCGGCGTGGCGAAGACGAAGAGCGCCATGAACGCCAGGTTGATGAAGTACGCCGCCTCGACCAGACCGACGGTGATGAAGAACGGGGTGAACAGACGCCCCTGCGCCTCGGGCTGACGTGCGATACCCGCGATCAGCTGAGCACCGGCCAGACCGTCACCGATACCGGCACCGATCGCGCCGCCGGCCATGATGAGACCGCCGCCGATCAGGGCGCCCATACCAATCAGATTGGGATCCATTGAGAACTTTCCTTTCGGGTGGAAACTGGCGATGTGACTCGCCAGGTCTATAGGCCTGGTCGACGGCGCCGACCAGGGGTTTCGTCAGTGATGGTCTTCGGTCTCCATCGCCTGACTGAAGTAGAGAACAGTCAGCAGCGAGAAGATGAACGCCTGGATGAGGCCGACGAACAGGTCGAACGACTTCCACAGCGCGTTGGGGGCCCACAGGATGTAGGCCGGGAACATGGCGATCACCGCGAGCATCGTGCCGCCGGCGAACATGTTGCCGAAAAGACGGAGGGAGAGCGAGACAGGCTTGGCGATCTCTTCGATGATGTTGATCGGGGCCAGACCGATGGCGTGACCCTTGACCAGCTTGACCGGGTGCCCGATGATGCCGCGGCGCTTGACGCCGGCCGCGTGGTACCAGACGAACACGAACAAGGCCATCGCGTAGACGAAGTTGACGTCACCGGATGGGGTCATCAACACCTCGTGGGCCACACTCTCACCCTCGTCGTTGGTGCTGCCGTACTGCCACGGGATGACCCCGATCCAGTTGGCGATGAGGATGTAGGTGAACAGGGTGACCGCGAGTGGCAGGACGAAGCCGGCGATCTTCATGCCGATGCCCTGTTCGATCTGCTGCCGCATCTGCACGGTGATCGTCTCGAAGTAGATCTGCACGGTGTTGGGCTTGCCCGAGGTCACCTTCGCCTTGAGGACGAAGGCCAGGCCGATCACGATCACCGCGGCGAGCGCCGAGGCCATGATGGTGTCGACGTTGAAGGTCATCCCGAGGAACTCGGCCTCTTTGTGGTGACCCACTTCGATGGAAGCCGCCAAGGTGGAGGTTTCGCTCATAGCTGCTTACGCAGTCCTTTCATCACCGGGATCACCGTGTTGAGTACCAGGATCACCTGTCCAACCGCGAGTCCGAACATGACGCCCAGCCCATCGGGCCGGACCAGGATGGCCGCTGCCAGCGCCAGTACCGTGATGGCGCCTAGCCGGGCGGCAGAATTGAGTGCCAGAGATTTCTTGTGCGGGTTCGCCTCGGCCGCGATGACGGTGACGACGTTGCGTACGGCCACCGCATTGACGAAGACCCCGATCACGCCCACAAAAAAGAACACCCCGACCAGAGGGTGTCCGAGCCAGAAGGATGCACCGACCACGGCCACCGTGACGACGCCCGCGATAATGCCCGGACGACGAAGGCCTGTGGGCGCCTGCGGATAGACGGGAGCGGATTCGGGTGCAGATGTCGTCATGCGCCTCTCCTCCAGCTCCTTCGGCCTGTTTCGCACAGGCTCGGCCCGTTCAAGCGGGCACAGGGTACCGCACGGGGTTCCGGACAGCCAGTGTGAAACCGGGTGGCCCGCGGGTGCCCTGTGACCTTATCAACACATGGAAACCGACGTCACCGGGGGGTATGTATCCAGTTCCCGGCGAGTCGTCGTGAGCAGAACTGCTCTACTACGCTAGATAGTACACGCTGCTTTACTGTTACCTTACCCGGGCCTCAGGCGCGTCCCAGGTAGCGGGTGCGCCAGTGCGCATACCGGCGCCGCAATCCCGGAGCCACTGTCACGCCGACAGCGAGGATCAGCCCCACCACGAATGCCGGGGCGACGTATCCGACCGGGAATATCGTGCTGGCGGCGACGGAAAACGCGAGTACACCCACCCATAGGTAGATGATCAGCGCGACCCTGCGCTGCGAATGTCCGAGCTCGAGCAGCCGATGATGCAGATGCATTTTGTCGGGCGTGTAGAAGCCCACCCCGGCACGGGTCCGGCGGACCACGGCCATCAGCATGTCCAACATCGGGATGAAGACCACTGCCGCCACCAGGATCAGCGGGCTGAGGAGGGTGAACACGTCGGCCGGACCATAGGAGTAGATGGCGATGCGACCCGAGGCGCTGGTCGCCGCTGCGGCCAGCAGCAGACCGATCAGCATCGCACCCGAGTCGCCCATGAAGATCCGGGCGGGCGAGAAGTTGTGCGGCAGAAAGCCCAGGCACGCACCGGCCAGTGCCGCCGCGATCAACGCCGGCGGGTAGTAGCTGACGTCGCCGCCCTGATCCCTGAGCAGGCCGACCGAGAACAGGCAGATCGCCAGCGCGGAGATGGCGCCCAGGCCCGCGGCGAGACCGTCGAGGCCGTCGACGAAGTTTACGGCGTTGATGGTGGCGACCGTGATAAACACGGTGAGCAGACCGGCCTGGAAGGGATCGAGGACGATGGTGTCGATGTCCCCGAACGGCACCGGCACCAGGTACCAGCTGACCCCCATGACCACCAGGACCCCCGCAGCGGTCACCTGGCCGAGGAACTTGGTCAGCGCGTCCAGACCCCATCGGTCGTCGATCACTCCGACGAGGACGATGACCGTGCCCGCGGCCAGCACCGCGCTCATGTCGTCGGTGTAGGCGAACCCGCGGGTCAGCGCCGGCAGGTTGGCGGCAAGCATGATGGCGGCGAGGACGCCGGCGAACATTCCGACGCCGCCGAGCCTGGGTGTCGGGATGACATGCACGTCGCGGGTGCGCGGCACCGCCACGGCCCCGGCCTTGATGGCACCCATGCGGACCAGCGAGGTCAGGAGATAGGTGACGGCAGCGGCCGCCAGCCCGATCAGCAGCAGTTCCCGGAACGGGACGCCCGCTCCCCCTGCCGAGTCGGCGGCGAGCAGGAGATCCGGCGGCATCACATCAGGGCGCATCGCGACAGGCCGTGCGGCGGACGCCGCTCACCGCTCTCCGGTCAGGACCGCAAGATCGATCTCGAGTACCTCGGCGATGGCTGCGGCCGGCACCGCACCCTCACGCAGGATCCGGGGTGTCATCCCCGTCAGGTCGATGATGGTCGACGGTTGGGCCAGCTCGGCCGGACCGCCGTCGAGGTATACCGACACCTCGTCACCCAGTTGCCCGCGGGCTTCCGCGATGGTTGTCGCCGGGGGCTGACCGGACACGTTGGCGCTCGACACCGCCATCGGACCGACCTCACGAAGCAACTCGATGGCCACCGGATGCAGCGGCATCCGGACCATGACCGTGTCGTCGGCGTCGCCGAGGTCCCACGACAGCGACGGCGCCTGTTCGACGACGATGCTCAGCCCGCCCGGCCAGAACGACTCGACCAGCGCACGCATGTCGGCCGACACCGACAACGCCCGTCCGTGGATGGTGGGCCAGGAACCGACGAGCACCGGCGCCGGCATATCGCGGCCACGTCCCTTGGCCGCGAGCAATGCGGCCACGGCCTCGGCGTCGAATGCGTCGCAGCCGATTCCGTAGAGGGTGTCGGTGGGCATGACCACCAACCGCCCCGCCTTCGAGGCACCTACCGCGGCGCGGATACCGGCTCCCCGGGAATCGGATTCGTTGCAGTCGTACACGGTGCTCACTGCCGGTCCCCTCTCACTGATAGCGCTCCCTCACTGCCCGTTTCGGCCGGACGTGGCCTTCCCGGTGGACGTGGCCTTCCCGGTGGACATCGCCTTCTCGGTGGACGTGGCCTTCCCGATGGACGTGGCCTTCCCGATGGACGTGGTCCGCGGCAAGTTCGTACGCAAACCCACTCTGCCATCCTCGCACGGCGACGGCAGCGGGCGACTCCGGCACCGCGGGCATGCCGGTCACGACACACCGACGTCGGTCGCGGCACGTTCCATCGTCACGAACCGTGGCCGGCCGGTGAGATCGTCGTACCCGTTGATCTCGGTGAACACACCGGTTGCCCGAGCAGCGGCGATCACTTTCGCGGAGGTCGTCTCGTCGTGTTCGATGCCGGCACGGCCGCCGGGCCGCAGGAGCCGTCCCACCACCTCGAGCATCGGGGTGATCACCGACATGCCGTCGTCGCCCCCGAACACGGCCGTGTGTGGATCCCAGTCCACCTCGGGGGCAGTACCCGTGCCTTCCGGCACGTACGGCGGGTTGCTCACCACGACGTCGGCGGGTGCGGGCATTCCCGCGCGCTCCAACGCTGCCAGGGTGTTGCCCGTGATCGTCACGTCGGCCCGTACGGCGATGCACCGCTCCTGCACACCGCAGTCAAAAATATTGCAGGACAGCCACTCCCACGCGTCGGATGACTTCTCGACGGCGTAGACCCGGGCCGCCGGAACGAGGGCGGCGATGCCGATCGCGAGCGCGCCGCTGCCACTGCACAGGTCGACGACGACCGGCTCGGCGATCTGCGAGAGCCGCGAGACCGCCCACTCGAGCAGCCATTCGGTCTCCGGTCTCGGCACGAACACCCCGGGGCCCACGGACAGATCCAGCGGACCGAACGCCGCAGTACCCGTCAGATGCTGCAACGGGATCCGCCGCGCCCGCTCGGCCACCAGGTCCCGGTACCGCACCACCGCCGCGTCGGACATGTCGTCGGCGATGAGCAGCCGACCGCGGTCGATGCCGAGCACATGACACATCAGCCATTCCGCGTCCGCCCGCGCGGAGGCGACGCCCGCATCGTCGAGTTGTCTTGCCGCGTCGGCGATTTCGTCGCTGACCCGCGCGCGGCGGGCGGTCATTCGGCGGCGAGCCGGGCCTGCCGGTCGGCGCCGACCAGCGCGTCGAGCAGTCCGTCCATGTCACCGGCCAGAACCGCGTCGAGGTTGTTGGCCTTGTAACCGATGCGGTGATCGGTAATGCGGTTCTCGGGGAAGTTGTAGGTGCGGATGCGCTCGGAGCGGTCGACGGTACGGATCTGCGCGGCGCGCCCCTGGGCGGCCGCGGCGTCGGCTTCTTCCTCGGCCGCCGCCTGCAACCGGGCCGCGAGCACCTGCATGGCGCGGGCCTTGTTCTGCAGCTGTGAGCGTTCGTTCTGACAGGTCACGACGATTCCGGTGGGCAGATGGGTGATGCGCACCGCCGAATCGGTGGTGTTGACGCCCTGACCGCCCTTTCCGGACGATCGGTACACGTCGATCCGCAGATCCGATTCGTCGATCGAGACCTCTTCGACCTCGTCGGGCTCTGGATAGATCAGCACACCTGCCGCGGAGGTGTGGATGCGTCCCTGTGATTCGGTGACCGGCACCCGCTGCACGCGGTGCACACCGCCCTCGAACTTCAGCCGCGACCACACGCCGTCACGCACCGATTCGCGGGCCTTGACCGAGATCGTGGCCTCCTTGTAGCCGCCGAGATCGGATTCGGTGACACCGAGGATCTGTGCCTTCCAGCCATGGCGTTCGCAGTACTTGAGGTACATCCGGGCCAGGTCGGAGGCAAACAACGCCGACTCCTCCCCTCCCGCACCGGATTTGATCTCCATGACGACGTCGTCACCATCGTGCGGGTCACGCGGGGCGAGCAGATCGGTGAGCGTCGCGTCGAGTTCGGCGACCGCCTCCTCCAGCGCGGGGATCTCCTCGGCGAACGAGGCATCGTCGGCGGCCAGTTCGCGCGCGGCCTCCAGATCGTCACGGGCGACTGTCAGCTTGCGATAGGTGGCCATCACCGGAGCGAGCTCGGCGAAACGTTTGCCGACCCGGCGTGCGGCGGCCGGATCGTTGTGCAGTGCCGGATCGGCGAGTTGGAGCTCGAGCCCCTGATGTTCGGCGACGACGTCGTCGATGGCGGACGGGCTGGTGCTGCTCACTGTCGCCTCACTGGGATCGATGGAAACAAACGGGAATCGGTTTGCACAGAGGTTTGCACAAAGCAGAACGGCGCCCACCCCGGGAGACTTCCCGGGCGGGCGCCGTCGCTGAAGCTAGCTGGAGGCTGCGCTTTTGTTCCGCTTGCCGTAGCGCTTCTCGAAGCGCGCGACGCGGCCGCCGGTGTCGAGGATCTTCTGCTTGCCCGTGTAGAACGGGTGGCACTGCGAGCAGACTTCGACGGTGATCCGGCCGCTCGAGGCGGTGCTCCGTGTCTCGAACGTGTTGCCGCAACCACACACGACGGTGGTGGCGACATAGTCAGGGTGAATACCCTTCTTCATTTCTCTGGTGTCCCTTCGATGATGGTCGCCGGGTCACCGTCGTACCTCGACGGTGTGAACCGGTACCGGACTCAACCTTGCCACTATGCCACGACCGGCGGCCCTGACTGAAATCGGCACCCGCTGCAACATCCCGTTGTGCACGGCTATTCCTGATCGCCCTCTAAGATTTAGGCATGGCTTAGTTAAATTAGGTTTGGCTTAGCTATAGTGATCGAACGCCGCTTCACCGTCGCAGGGGCGTATCAAGCATCCAGCCGGCTCGATACAGGAGACGTATGAAGCGCGAACCGCGCACACAGGCCCTGCTGTGGGACCCCAGCGACGAGAAGAGCAGCTGCGGAGTCGGGTTCATCACCCGCAAGGACGGTGTGCAGAGCCACGACGTCATCGTCAAGGCGGCCGAGGCACTGTGCTCGGTCCCGCACCGCGGCGGCATGTCCGCCGAGGGCGTCGGCGACGGCGGCGGCGTGTCGATGGACCTGTCGCAGGCGTTCTTCCGCAAGGTCACCGGTATCGCGGACCTGTCCCTGGGCCGGTTCTGCGTCGGCAACTTCTTCCTCCCCGCGGGTGAGGAGACACGGGCCGAGCGTCTGATCGAATCGACAATGACAGAGCGGGGATTCTCCGTCCTCGCCGTTCGCGATGTGCCGGTGAACAATTCGGTGCTGCGCCCCGCAGCCGTCGGAGCGCAGCTGCCGATCCGGCAGTGGGTGTTCGGCGCACCCGAACCCACTCCGAGTCCCGCCGACCTCGACCTGCTCGTGCAGCAGGCCCTGCTGCACATCGAGGCGATCGGTTACACCGAACCGGCCCTGGCCGGTCTGTATCCGCTGTCGCTGTCGGCTCGCACCCAGGTACTCAAGGGGCGGCTCTCCTCGCCCGAGGTGGTCGGCTACTTCGCCGACCTGACCGACCCCGATCACGCGGTGCACACGCTCTTCTTCCACACCCGGTTCTCCACGAATACCGATCCACACCCGACGATGGCGCAACCGTTCCGGTTCCTGGCCCACAACGGTGAGCTCAACACCGACAAGAAGAACCGCATCGCCCAGGTGACCGCCGCCGCCGCACAGCGCCGAAGCATCGTCCGGCCGCCCGGGCAGTCCGACAGCTCGCGCCTGGACCAGACCGTCGCCACCCGGGTCACCGAGGACGGCCTCGACCTGGTCACCGCCATCGTGTCGATGATGCCCCCGGCCTGGGAGAACGACACCTCGCTCTCCCCCCGGGTGCGCGCCATGTTCGAGTACTTCTCGCTGTACGAGGAGAAGAACGACGGCCCCGCCGCCGTCGTCTTCGGCAACGGGTCGATCATCGGTGCCCGCCTCGACCGCCTGGGTCTGCGTCCCCTGCGGACGCTCGAGACCAACAAGTTCCTGTGCGCGTTCTCCGAGGCAGGCCAGATCGACGTGCACCCGGACTCGGTGATCTCCCGCGGCCGGGTATCCGCGGGCGGGATGATCTTCTACGACCATCGTGAACATCGCACTTACACCACCGACGACGCCTACGAGAAGCTCGCTGCCGCGGCCGACTACCCGGCGCTGCTGGCCGCCGCCAAGGTCGACCTCGACGACCTCACGGCGTTCGAACCCATCGAGTTCGAGTCCGGTCCGGAACCTGATCGGCCCGCTGCCGCAGACATCGACGCAAAAGCCACCACGCTGACCGACCATCAGCGCTATCGCGCGTACTACCTGGACCAGGAGAGCTTCCGCTACTTCATGGATCCGATGCTGGACAAGGGCACCGAACTCGTCTCGGCGATGGGCTTCGGCAATGCCATCAACGCCCTGAGCAACATCGAACCCAGCATCACCCGCTATTTCTCCCAGCGATTCGCCCAGGTCACCAACCCGCCGCTGGACAGCATCCGGGAGGCCGACGGGATGACCCTGCGCGTGGCCCTCGGGATACGTCCCGAGGTGTCCGGCCGCGACCGCCGCCACGATTCGCTCATCCGCACCCGCCAGATCATCCTGCGTTCGCCTGTACTCACCGCCCGGCAGTTGTCGTTGCTCGGAGCGCAGACCGAAACCCCGGTCAGCACGTTCCCCGCGCTCTACCCGGCCGGCCCGGACACCGGTACCGATGCACGCACGGCGATCGTGACGGCCATCGACCATCTCGGCGAGGAGGTCGTGGCGTTCGCCAAACGGCGCGGCGGCATCGCGATCCTCACCGACCGGGGTGTCGACGACGCGCACGCGGCACTGCCCATGACCTTCGTCGTCTCGGCCATAAATCAGCGGCTGATCGATGAGGGTCTGCGGCTGCGGATCTCGCTGATCGCCGACAGCGGCCAGGTCGAATCGTCGCATCACCTGGCCTGCCTGCTCGGGTTCGGCGCATCGGCGGTACACCCGCATTCGGTGGCCAGGCGGGCCCGGACCAGGCCGGACCCCGACAAGGCGTTCGCCAACTGGGCCAAGGCGGCCGAGAAGTCCCTGATGAAGACCATGGGCAGGGTCGGGCTGTGCACGGTCGAGAGCTACATCGGCGGCGAATTCTTCGAACCGAACTTTCTCGACACCGCCGACGAGGACCTGCGACGCTGGTTCCCCGGCTCACCGTCGCCGGTCGGCGGCGTCGGCCTCGACGCGATCGCCGCACTCCTGCTGGACGCCCACCACCACGCCACCGCCCCGTCCGGGGTACTGGTCTCCGACAAAGACCTGCCTCTGCTGGGCCTGTTCAAGGAACGAGCCGGCGGTGCCGGGCACTCGTTCGGCACCAAGGCCGTCAAGCGCTACGAAGGGCTCACCGCCGAGAAGCTGAGCTACGACGCCGCCGACAAGGTCTCCGCGCAGGCCGAGGCCGCCAACGCCACAGATTCGCTGCCCCTGCTCACACTGTCGGCGCTGGACTCGGCGTTCGGACTCAACGCCTCGGTATACGAGGGCAGTGGCTTCGACAGGCTGTCCGACGAGACCATCGACGCGTTCGCGATCACTCCGGCGTACCGGGAGTTCGCCGCCGAACTCGCCCAGGCCCGCCGCGAGCGGCCCAGTGCATTGCGCGACGTCCTGTCACCCCGCCCGGCTGGTCCCACGATCGCACTGGCCGACGTCGCCCCCGCACACGAGATCACCACGACGTTCGCCTCGGGGGCGATGAGCCACGGCGCGCTGGTGGCACCCGCGCACGAGGCCGTGGCCCACGGCACCAACATGGTGGGGGGACTGTCCAACAGTGGCGAGGGCGGCGAACATCTGTCGCGGTACGGCACCATCCGTGCCTCGCGCATCAAGCAGTTCGCCTCGGGCCGGTTCGGGATCTGGTCCGGCTATCTGGCCGATCCGATGCTCGAAGAACTCGAGATCAAGATCGGCCAGGGCGCCAAACCCGGCGAGGGCGGTCAGTTGCCCGCGCCGAAGGTGACCGTGGAGATCGCCGCGGCCCGCGGCGGCACCCCGGGCGTCGAACTCGTCTCACCGCCGCCGCATCACGACACCTACTCCATCGAGGACCTCGCGCAGCTGATCCACGACTGCAAGGCCGCACGCGT
>NZ_CALLZT010000160.1:0-31062 GCF_937858515.1 uncultured Gordonia sp.
ACCTTCCCCTCCAGAGGACTTCCACCTCCAAGCGAATGCCCATGCCGGGCGTACCCAAAGAAACCCGCTCCGACGCAGGTCGGAGCGGGTTTCTTCGATGGTGGAGCTAAGGGGACTCGAACCCCTGACCCCCACACTGCCAGTGTGGTGCGCTACCAGCTGCGCCATAGCCCCGTATTCGGTTGTGACGCCCGGTTTCCCTGAGCGCCTTTGAAAAGTTACACCACCATCGACGCGGCGACCAAATCGTCCCGGTCACCTGCGTAAACGCGGTGACCGGGACGGTGGTGGCTACTTCAGGAGGTCGGCGAGCCAGTTCTCGTTCAGGGTGATCAGCTTGCCATCGTGGAGGACCGACGGGGTGCTGACCTTGCCGCCGGAGGCCTTGGAGAGGGTTTCCTGCGCCGCAGCGGCGTTCTCCTTGGCCTTCTTGACGCGGGTGCCCGACGAGATGCACGCCTGGGTGTTGTCGCTCGCTCCAGCGTCTGCGGCGAACTTGGCCAGGTCCTTGTTGCTGTGGTCGCTGGAGCCGAGTTCCTGCGGCTGGTTCTCGAACAGGGTGGTGTGGAACTTCTTGATCACGTCCTGTTTCTCGCCACCGTCGGCGACGCACTGGAAGGCTGCGGCCGCGCGGGTGGAGTAGTCGCCGGATGCCGAACTCCTATCGAGGAAGTTCAGCATGTGGTAGCGCACGCGCAGCTTCTTGGCGTTGACGGCGTCGAGGACCTTTTGGCCCTGCGATGCCTCGAACTGCCCGCAGGCCGGGCACAGGAAGTCCTCGAACACGTCGATGGTGACGGGGGCCGACTCCTCGCCGATGACAAGGGCGGTGTTGGTGAGCCGCGATTCATCGACCTTCTCGCCGCCGTCGTTGTTGCTCCAGACGATGCCGCCGATCACGACCGCCGCGATCACCACAATGGCCACACCGAACAGGATGTAGGTCATCGTGCTCGAGTTGGATTGCGGCTTGTACCCCGATTTTCCTACCTTGGGCACCTGTTGCTTGCGGTCTTTGCTCACGGACCTGTCCTTCTGCTGTGTCGCGCTCAGCCGTCACGGCACGGCTGAGCTGTGTGTCTCCTGGACAACTCTAGCGACCACGGCATGAGACGTTCCTGAACACGTACACCGTTCGCATGCCGACTCAACCGCCGAGCGCGGCGTCGACGACCTCCTGCGCCTGGGCCTGCACCTGCGCGAGGTGATCGGCGCCCTTGAACGATTCTCCGTAGATCTTGTACACGTCCTCGGTGCCGGACGGCCGCGCCGCGAACCAGGCGTTCTCGGTGGTCACCTTGAGTCCGCCGATGGCCGCGCCATTGCCGGGTGCCTCGGTGAGGATCGCTGTGATGGGTTCGCCGGCGAGTTCGGTGGCGGTGATCTGGTCGGGTGACAGGTTCCCCAGCAACGCCTTCTGTTCCCGGCTCGCGGGGGCGTCGATGCGGGCGTACACCGATTCGCCGTAGGTATCGGCGAGCCTGCGGTAATGCTGAGACGGCGACTGCCCGGTGACAGCCTGGATCTCGGCGGCCAGCAACGCCAGGATGATGCCGTCCTTGTCAGTGGACCACGGGCTGCCGTCGAACGTCAGGAACGACGCTCCCGCGCTCTCCTCGCCGCCGAATGCGATCGAGCCGTCGAGCAGGCCGTCAACGAACCATTTGAATCCGACCGGCACTTCTAGGAGTTTCCGGCCGATGCCGGCGACGACCCTGTCGATGAGTGACGAGGACACCAGCGTCTTGCCCACTGCCGCATCGGGATTCCAGCCCGGCCGATGAGTGAACAGGTACTCGATGGCCACCGCCAGATAGTGGTTGGGATTCATCAGACCGGAGTCGGGGGTGACGATGCCGTGCCGGTCGGAGTCGGCGTCGTTTCCGGTGGCGATGTCATACTTGTCGCGGGCCGAGATCAACGACGCCATCGCATTCGGCGAGGAGCAATCCATCCGGATCTTGCCGTCGGTGTCGAGGGTCATGAATCCGAATGTGGGGTCGACGGTCGAGTTGACGACGGTAAATTCGGGGAGGTTGAACCGGTCGCCCAGTTCGGCCCAATAACCCACCGACGCACCGCCCATCGGGTCGGCTCCGATCCGGACGCCTGCGGCCCGGATGGCGTCGATGTCGATAACTCCCGCGAGGTCCGCGAAGTAGCCGTCGATGAATGAATAGTCGGTGACCAGGTCATTGGCTCGCGCACTTTCGAACGAAACCCGTTTGACTCCGGAAAGACCTTTGGCGAGAAGCTGATTGGCCCGTGCGGCAACGACCGAGGTGATGGTGGTGTCGGCGGGGCCGCCGCTGGGCGGGTTGTATTTGAAGCCGCCGTCGCGGGGCGGATTGTGTGACGGGGTGACCACGATGCCGTCGGAAAGGACCCCGGGATGGTCGCGGTTGAAGGTCAGAATCGCGCGACTGACCGCCGGGGTGGGGGTGAACGCATCGTGCGCCGCCGTGCACACGCTGACACCGTTGGCCACGAGCACCTCGAGCGCGCTGCGCCACGCTGGAATCGAGAGCAGGTGGGTGTCGAAGCCGATGAACAACGGTCCCGTGATCCCCGCCCCCGCACGGTATTCGGCGATCGCCTGCGTCGTCGCCAGGATGTGATCCTCGTTGAACGCGTTGTCGAGGCTGGAACCGCGATGCCCGGATGTCCCGAACACGACCTGCTGCAACGGATCCGACGGATCCGGTTTGTTCTCGTAGTACGCCCGCTCGACGGCGGCGACGTCGATCAGATCTTCGGGTAAGGCCGGGGTTCCTGCACGCGGGTGAGCCATAGGCCGATTCTGCCACCGGACACCCCGGTGCGCGCCCGATCGCACCACGTTCACCGGGACTGCACAGTCCGGCCACAGGCCGGCACCGGAGGCCGATCGTGTAGAACGGCAGGCATGCTTCTGCGCGCCCCGTCGTCCCCGGCCCTGGCCGTTCTCGTGCTGCCGGGCGGTACCGATTCCAGCTACAAGCCGTTCAGCCCGCTGCAGCCGTCGGCGCTGCGCATGTACCCGTTCAGCGCCTCGATCCGGGCCCGCTTCGGGTCGTCGGTGGTGGTGCGCGACGTCCGCTACCGCGTGTACGGCTGGAACGGTCAGCAGAACAGTCCGATGCTGTACGCGCGCAAAGCCCTCGACGACATCACCGCCCGTTACCCGGGGGTGCCGGTGGCATTGATCGGGCATTCGATGGGTGGCCGGGTCGGTGCGCAACTGGCCGCCGAGCGCAGCGTCGGATCGCTGCTCGCGCTCGCCCCGTGGTGGCAGTTCGCCGACTGGCGCCGCATCCACGACGGGGTACGAGTGGTCGCGCTGCACGGCACCGCCGACACCCGGACGTACGCACACCGCACCGAGAAGGGCATCGGCGAACTGTGCGCCCGGGGTGTGGACGCCACGTACATCCCCATCCCCGGTGGCGGACACCCGATGCTCGACCACGTCCTGACCTGGCAGGGTGAGGCGCTCCGGTTCGTGGGGCGATCCCTCGACGACGCCCGCACGCGCTGACCTCCTACGCCCCGAGGGAGTAGAACTCAGGGATCGATAGGTAATTATGCGCAGGTTTCGCGGCGCCGCCCTGTCAATACTCGATCCATGACCACGCCACACGACTCCCGATCTGCCGTCCTGACCGGCCTGACCGGGCTGTCCGACGACGTCAGTGATCTGTCCGCCCGCCTGACCCGCATCGGCGCCGAAGTCGATGCTCTCACCGCGCTGCTGCGCACCGGTGCCATGCCCGCCGCGGCCACGAGCCACGCTGTACCGCCGCTCGTCGCGCCCACGCAGTCGCCTTACGCACCTGGCTTCCAGGTCCCGACACCGACGTTCGGACCGGCGGCACCCACCGCACCGGGCGTTGGCACGACGCCGCCGAACACCGTCATCACGAACCCCGTGCCCGCCGGTTCGGTGCCCGGCGCGTCGATACCCTGTGCCGCGTTCCTCGGAGCAGTTCCCACCGGAACGTTCCGGCCCAACCCTGCCGCCGGGTACCCGGCGCCCGGTTTCCAGGCGCCCGGCTATCCGACACAAGGTATGGCCCCGATGCAGGTCCCCGTTCCGCCGTACGGTGTGCCGGGCTATCCCGCTCCCCCGAAAGTGCCGCTGTCCGAACGTCTGTCGGCGGCATTCGAAAGGGGGCTGGTCGGCAGGATTCTGGCCGGGCTCGGAGTGGGTGTCACCCTCATCGGTGTCGTCCTGCTGCTCGTGCTGGCCGCGCAGGCCGGCTGGCTGGGCCCCGGACTGCGCGTGGCCGGTGGTGGTGTGCTGGCGGCGGCGCTCGCGGGAACCGGCCTGTGGCTGTCCGGCAAACCCGGGTACAGAGCCGGCGCGATCGCCTTGTGCGCCACCGGCGTCGGCGCCGCCTACCTCGATGTGCTCGCCGCGACGGTCATCTATCACTGGCTGCCCGATGTCGCCGGCCTGCTGGTGTGCGGGGCGATCGGCGGGGCCGGGCTGGCGCTGGCGCACCGCTGGTCGAGCCAGGCGCTGGGACTTCTGGTGGTGGTGCCGCTGATCGTGCTGGTCCCCGTCATCGCGGACGGATTCACCCTGGTCACCGCATGTTTCATGCTGGCGCTCTCCGCGATCGGCCTACTGCTGCAGATCGACCGCGACTGGCTCGGACTGTTCTTCGCCCGGGTCGTCGCCGCATCGCTGACACTCACCGCGGCCGTCATGTCCGCGAACGACGATCTGCGCGCCGACGGCGCTACCGCCTGGTTATACCTCGCCGTGGGTCTGCTCGGGTTCGCCCTCGCCATCGGCGGCACCTTGATGGCGTTGCGCCGCACCGGCCGCGGCGCCGAGTACGCGCTCACCGGAATGCTGTCGCTGGTCCCGTTCGTCGTCGCCTCCGCCGCGGCGCATTCGGTACCGGTGGCCGTGGCAGGCTTCACCTGCGCCGTCGTCCTCGTCGTCCTGGTGTACGCCAGTGACACACTGGCCGGTGTCACCCTCGGTGTCCGGCAGATCTGGCTCACCGCCGCCGCGGTCGCCTCCTTCGCCGCGATCGCCACGCTCACCGGCGGCCAGGCCCAGACCGTCACCGTGCTGGCCGTGGCCACCATGTGTGCGGTTGCCGCACCGAATCTCGGCGACACCGGTAAGGCCGTCCTGTTCATCGGCACCGCTTTCGGTGCGCTCGGCGCCGCGGGCTTCCTGAACGGTGACCGCCTGGCCGCGCTCATCGCCAACGACCAGCTCACCGGCGACCGGCTGACATGGGAACCGGTGTTCGCGATCGCCCTGGGCACCACCGCGATCGCGGTCGGTTATGGCTATCAGCAACTCACCGACCGTGATTCGGCACGCGTCATGTGGTGCTTGTCCGGGATGGTCACGGTGGCGGCGATCACCGATCTGTGCGTGAGCCTCGGCGTTCTCATCGACCCCGACGCAGGCTTCCGCGCCGGACATGTGGCGGCCACCATCGTGTGGATGACGACGGCGGCGACGCTGCTCTGGTACGCCCGCCACAACGGATCGACCCGGGCGCTGACGCTGACCGCGGGCCTGGTGCTGGTCGCGGCGGCCGTCGCGAAGCTGTTCCTGTTCGATCTGGCCGCCCTCGACGGGGTGTTCCGGGTGATCGTGTTCATCGTCACCGGTCTGATGATCCTGACGCTGGGCAGCGTGTACGCAAAGTCTCTGACCGACGACCGGCACCAGCCCGCGCGATGACCCGCCGACTGCCCGCTGCACACGGTCGCGTACCCGCGACCGTGTTCGGCTTCGGTTCGATCACCGACCACAAGATGGGTTCGGCCGGATTGCTCGCCGTCTGCGGCGCCATCGCCACCCTGCTGTGCCTGTATGCCGCCGACTGGTGGCCGGCGCCCGATGCCGTACCCAATGCGCAAGGCCGCGGCTTTCTCGACTCGGCGCAGCAGGTCTCCTCGTTGGCAGGTAGCCACGCGCGGCAAGGACTCGGCACCGCGATGCAGCGGCAGTTCTTCGACTGGGGGCACTATGTTCTCGCGGCGAGCGTGGTTGCGACCGCGATCTCCGTACTGACCGGCCGCCACATCGGGGCGATCACCGGTGCGGTGCTGTCGGTGGCCGGGATCGTCTGGATGGAATCGGCGCTGACGCTGCCCGGTTTCGGCGGTACCGACTGGACGAGGTACCTCGCCGACATCGGCGTCGGGCTGCTCGCGGTCGCCGTCGTCGCCCGGATCGCCGGCGACCGCAACGCCGTCAGGTCGCGTTCTGCCCGACGACCGGCATGACCACCTCGACGACCAGTTACCGTTGTTCGGTGAGCACGTACCTGTCATTCCTGGGCGTTGCGATCCTGCTGGCCGTCGCGCCGGGACCGGACACCTTCTTCACCCTGCGGGCCAGCGTCGCCGGCGGTCGTCGCCGCGGGCTGTGGACCACCGCCGGGATCCTCACCGCCAACGTGGTGCAGGCCGGGGCCGTGGTGACCGGGCTCGGCGCGATCATCGCGCACAGCCAACCGGTGTTCCTCACCATCAAGTGGGTCGGTGTCGCCTACCTCGTCTATCTGGGGATCAGCGCGATCATCGCCGCCCTGCGCTACTCCGACGCCGGATGGCAGAACATGCAGCGATCGCCGGTGAGCGCGGCCAAGGCCGCCCGGCAGGGATTTCTGTGCAACATCACCAACCCGAAGGTGCTCGCGTTCAATCTGGCGATCCTGCCGCAGTTCGTCTCCGGTAACGCAGGCATCGCCGAACTCGCCCTGTACGCGCTCACGCTGGCCGTCGTCGGTTCGCTGTTCCTGCTGGCGGTGGTGTTCTGCGCATCGACCTTCCGGGAGCTGATCTCGCAGGCGTCGTTCCGGCGCGGCATCGACGGCTCGGTCGGCGCGGTGATGCTCGGCTTCGCCGGGGCACTCGCGCTCGAATCGGTGTGACCGATCATCGGGCGGACAAGCTCACCCGACGATCCGGCGCCCGTGCGTTCTTCGCGTCATCGGGGCAATCAATCGGAGTTCAGGCAAATCGGAGTTCAGTGCCAGAATGTGGCACCTGAACTCCGATTTGTTTATTGCGAAAATCTCGTGTTTGTGGGTGGCGACGAATATCGCTTACTGCCGCACACGGCGACGAGCACAACCGTAGTCTGAGCGCACATGTCGGGGCGATCGGGAGACGCGAAGATGGCAAACAACCCCGTGATCCAGAGCGAACCGGGCGATAAGGGCCTGCGCTCAGGATCCATCGGACTGCTCGGCAACGTCACGATCGGACTGTCGGCGACGGCGCCGACGTACAGTCTCGCCGCGACACTCGGTTACGTCGTCCACGAGGTACACGAGAAGGCCCCGGCGATGTTCGTCATCGCGTTCATTCCGATGCTGCTGGTGGCGTTCGCGTACAAGGAACTGTCCGCAGACACCCCTGACTGCGGCACCACCTTCACCTGGGGCACTCGGGCATTCGGTCCGTGGGTGGGGTGGATCGGCGGCTGGGGTCTGGCCGTGTCGGCGATCATCGTGCTCGCCAACGTGGCCGAGATCGCCGGTATCTACATGCTGCGCTTCGTGCATCTGGACTCGTGGGCCGACAACATGTGGATCAAGATCGCCTTCGGATGCATCCTGATCGCCGGGATGACCTGGGTGAGCATCCGCGGCATCGTCATCAGCGAACGACTACAGGCCGTCCTAATGGCGATACAGTTCGTCATCCTGATCCTGGCGAGCGTCGTCGCCCTGGTGAAGGTCGGCTTCGACAAGGCGGGTGATCAGGCGATCAAGCCGGAGCTGAGCTGGTTGTGGCCCGGAGGCCTGGACCATTCGCAGATCGCGGCCGCGGTGATCTTGTGCATTTTCATCTACTGGGGCTGGGATGCGTGCCTGGCGGTGAGCGAAGAAACCAAGAATCCGGCCAAGACGCCCGGTCAGGCGGCGATCATCACCTGCCTGATCCTGGTCGCGACCTACGTCCTGGTCGCGTACGCGGTGCAGGCATTCGCCGGTTTCGGCAACACAGGAATCGGCCTGAACAACCGCGAGAACGAAGACGACGTGCTCACCATTCTCGGTGATCCGGTGGCGGGCGGACTGATGGCGTCGGCACTGTTGCTCACGGTCAGCGTCTCGGCGCTGGCGTCGACACAGTCGACGATCCTGCCCACCGCGCGCGGCAGTCTGTCGATGGCCGTCTACAAGGCGCTTCCGGACAAGTTCGCCCGCATCCACCCCCGTTACATGACACCGGATTTCGGTACCGCCGTGATGGGTGTGTCGGCGCTCGTGTTCTACCTTGTGCTGGCCCTGCTCAGCGAGAACACGCTCGCCGATTCCATCGCCTCTCTCGGCCTCGCGGTCGCCTTCTACTACGGCATCACGGCGTTCTCCTGCGTCTGGTATTTCCGGCGCAGCCTCTTCGATTCGATGCGCCACTTCCTCATGCGCGGGCTGCTGCCATTCCTCGGCGGGGTGGCGATGACGTGGGCATTCGGCCAGTCCGCGTGGGATATGTTCGACGAGAACTATGGCGAAACCTCCATCGGCGGTGTCGGTGGCGTGTTCATCCTCGGCGTCGGCATGCTCGTGTTGGGTGTGCCGCTTATGCTCGCCTGCTACGCCCACCGGAAGGAGTTCTTCCAGGGCAAGACACTGACCGCCGAAACCGAAGTGCTGGTGCCGGACGTCTACTGACCGCGGGGTCTATTGGCCTCGCGGTCAGTAGACCGCGGCGTCAGCTGTCGAAGCCCAGGCCGGTCTTATCCATGATGGTCAGCCACAGTCCGCGTTTACCTTGACGCCGTTCACTTCTGGCGATCTGGTGGCGGGTGATGTTCACACCGATCCACCGTGCCGGTTCCGGCGGGAACGGGATCGGCTTGGACTTGACCATCTTCAATTCCGTGCGTTCGTTGCGCACCCCGTCGAGCAGGTCGAGCGCGACCGCCGCCCCGAAATGACTGGCCCCCACCCCGAGTCCGGTGAACCCGGTCACGGTCACCACCCGTCCCTTGTGCGAGGTGTCCCAGAAGGCGCTGAACCGGGAGCAGGTGTCGATCAACCCGCCCCAGGTATGCGAGGCCTTGATGCCTTCGAGCTGCGGGAAGAACTGGAGTAGATGTTCGGCGAGCAGCGCGAACTCGGCGGGCTCGAATTCATGCCGCCGGTCCGCATCCGAGCCGAAGTGGTACAGCGCATCCCAGCCGCCGAACAGAATCCTGTTGTCGGCGGTCAGCCGGAAGTAGTGAAAACGCGGACCGTTGTCGGCCAGGCCTTCCCTGCCGGCCCATCCCAGCGACGCGAGTTGTTCGCCCGAGAGCGGTTCGGTCATGATCGCGTAGTCCCACACCGGCACCGTGAACATCCGCAGGCGACGCACCAGCGACGGACTCGCCGACGTCGCCAGCACCGCCTTCGCCGCGGTGACCGAGCCGTAGCCGGTGGTCGCGACTACCTTCTCCCCGACCGAACGCAGTCTCCCGACCTCGGTGTGCTCGTGGATCGTCACACCGAGCCGTTCGGCCGCCGCCGCCAGACCCCAGGCGAGCCTGGCCGGATCGAGCATGATCACGTCCGGATCGAAGGTGGCCCCGGCGATCATCGGCGAATCGACCCGCGCCCGCGCCGCTTCCGCCGACAGCAGATCCAGCTTCTGTCCGACGGCCGCGGCATCGTCGACGACCCCGGCCAGTTCGACCGCCTGCCAGTCGAAGTTGGCGATGTCGAGTTCACCGGTCCGCCCGGCGTCGGAGGCGATACCCAGACGCTCGATCGTCGCCTCGATCTCGTCGAGAGTCTTCTTGCCGAGCCGCACGAGGGTGGGCATCTCGTCGGGCCAACGTGCCAATCCGTTTCCGAGCCCGTGAGTGATGCTGGCCGAGCAGAATCCGCCGTTGCGTCCGGTGGCATGTTCGGCGATCCGATCGCGTTCGAGAAGGACGATGCGCAGGCCCGGATGCCGCTCGGCGGCCTGCACCGCCGACCACAGTCCGGTGAACCCACCCCCGACGATCAGCAGGTCGGCTTCGACATCGGCGGCCAGGCGTGGGCGGGGTGCCGGACGTTCTGGTCGGTCGAGCCAGTACGGTTCGGGCGAGGCCCCGGCCACCATCGCACGGGACCGCTCGGTGGGTTCGCAAGCCCAGGTCACGAGTTCTCCATCCTGTCCGGCGAACACCGTTCGACACGGCGTCCTACCGGAGTCGTTGCCGTCTCAGGTCCTGCCAACGATATATACGGGCAGCCGCGTCGGCGCGAAATCGGCGAACGTCCCGCCCGCGCGGGCGGTCGCCGACGCACCCACCCTCATCGGCCTGCCCGGATCACCCCCACGACGTTCGGCGATTGGCTATGTTCGAGACGATGATCTTCGACCGGCTACTCGCGCTGGGCATCGCGTCCCATGAGATCCTGCGTATCCGCATTCCCGACGGTCGGGTGGAACGACTCTACGACGGGACCGGACGAGCACCCGACGGCATCGTGATGATCGGTGACTCGGTCTATTGGACGACGATGGGTGCCTCGATGCGCGATCCCGATATCCCGGGTGAAGCAGGCCGCGATTACGGCGCGGCCAATGGTGGCGTCCATGCGATCGATCGGGACGGCAACAACCGCCGTGATCTGACCGGGCGCGGCAGCGTCGTCACCGGGAAACAGCTCGCCTTCGACGGCGTTGACCGGCTGTATTGGGGTGATCGTGAGGGGCTTCGGGTCAGCAGTATCCGGCTCGACGGCACCGACCGTCGCGACGAGGTCATCAACGCGCCCGCGCCCGACCGGATGTCCGAATGCGTCGGGGTTGCCGTCGACGCCTCTGCGGGCCATCTCTACTGGACACAGAAGGGACCGTCGAAAGGCGGTCGCGGACGGATATTCCGGGCCGGACTGTCGGTACCCGACGGGGAATCGGCCAATCGCCGCACCGATATCGAGGTGCTCTGGGAGGGCCTGCCGGAGCCGATCGACCTGGAGATCCACGACGGCGACCTGTATTGGACCGATCGGGGTGCACCGCCGCTGGGCAACACTCTCAACCGCGCACCACTACCGGCCATCGGGCAGTCCGGACGGACACCAGAAATCCTGGCCGACGGTTTCCGCGAGGCCGTCGGCCTGGCCGTGGACAGTGAGGCCGTGTACGTGTCGGATCTGTCCGGACGTGTCCGGCGGATCGGCCGGGACGGCTCGGATCGGTTGCTGGCTCACTTCGACGGACCGATCACCGGGATCTGCGGATTGGAAAGCCGGGCATAGTGTGGGCACAGACATCGACCGCGATCCGCCTCAGCCATGAGAAAAGCCCCCCACCTGTGTAAACAGGTGAGGGGCTCTCGTGGAGCTGCCGGGAATTGAACCCGGGTCCTCCGTCGAGTCGGCAGGGCTTCTCCGTGCGCAGTCCGCTGTGCCTCTACTCGGATCTCCCGGTCACGCGAACCTGCCGAAATGACGATCCCAGTCGCTGTGAGTTGTCCCGTCCCCACCCGCGACCGGCGGGGACGGTGAGCTCCCGAAGATGATGCCGGGGACCGAGGTGAGAGCACCCTCGGGCCGACAGACTAGCCGGGCTGCTCAGGCAGCGAGGGCGTAGTCGCGCTGATTCTTATCGGCGCTTAATTGGTTGCCGCGACGCTTATACGGTGGTCTCCAGCCTGCACCGGCACGCTTCCCCTGCCTCGGCGCACGTAGTCGAATCCGATCAGCCCCGAGTCAGGTCCCTCCGGTTTCCCGGCGGGCACTCGATACTAACAACCCTGCGCCCGCATTTCATCCCTATTTATCCGATCACCGCCACGAAGGCCCACGATGGGCGACTACCTGCGGTTTTCCGCGTCGGGAGCGCACCCCGAACGAGCGATCGGTAAGCGCTCTGGTACTTGTATGGTTACCTACGACACACTCCGCCACCCGGAAGGCCCTCGATGAAGCGACTGATCTTCGAACCCGAGCACGAACAGTTCCGCGAGACCGTTCGCGCGTTCATCTCCCGCGAGATCGAACCGTATTCGCAGGAATGGGAGGCCGCAGGTCAGGTCGACCGGGACGTCTACCGCAAGGCCGGCGAGGCCGGTCTGCTCGGTTTCAACGTTCCCGAGGAGTTCGGCGGCGGCGGTGTCGAGGATTTCCGGTTCAATGTCGTGGTCGCCGAAGAACTGGCCCGTTCCAGCCACGCCGCGCCCGCGTTCACCCTGCAGAACGATGTGGTCGTGCCCTACTTCACGTCGCTGTCCAACGAAGAGCAGCGGGCGCGCTGGCTGCCCGGCATGGCCACCGGCGAGACGATCGTCGCCGTCGCGATGACAGAACCCGGCGCGGGCAGTGACCTCGCCGGTATCAAGACCAGCGCCGTCCGTGAAGGCGACGACTGGATCCTCAACGGCAGCAAGACATTCATCTCCTCCGGCATCAACTCCGACCTCGTGGTGGTGGTGTGCCGCACCAACCCCGACCCGGCCGCCAAGCACAAGGCGTTCTCGCTGCTGGTCGTCGAGCGCGGCATGGAAGGTTTCCAGCGCGGCCGCAAGCTCGACAAGATGGGCCTGAAGTCACAGGACACCGCCGAACTGCACTTCGACAACGTGCGGGTGCCCGCGGCCAACGTGCTCGGCCAGGTCGATCAGGGCTTCTACCACCTGATGCACAACCTGCCGTCGGAGCGCCTGTCGATCGCGGTCACCGCCACCGCGATCGCCCGATCGGTGTACGAGGAGACCCTGCAGTACTGCAAGGACCGCAAGGCCTTCGGCAAACCGATCGGCACGTTCCAGGCCAACCGGTTCACCCTCGCCGAGATGGCCACCGAACTCGACGTCGCGCAGGCCTACATCGACCGCTGCCTGCAGGGCGTGCTCGACGGTGAGGCCAGCGCCGTCGACGCGTCGAAGGCCAAGTGGTGGTGCACCGAACTGAGCAAGCGGGTCGTCGACTCCTGCCTGCAACTGCACGGCGGCTACGGCTACATGAACGAATACCGGGTGGCCCGCGCCTACACCGACATCCGCATCCAGACGATCTTCGGCGGAACCACCGAAATCATGAAGGACCTGATCGGCAGAAGCATGGGCGTTTAGCCCCGTTTAGCCCAGCCTGTCCCGATCCCGCCCTAGGCCGAGAACTTTTCCGGCCAGTACTTGGTGAGGCAGTCCACCGGCTGTCCCCGGCGCTCGAACGTCGGCAGCGCTTTCCCGGTCAACCCCGTGGTCAGCGCCGCCGCACGTTCGCGGACCGTGCCGTGCCCCTGGTCCGGGCCCGAATCCCCGATGAGCGGCAGCAGCGTGGCGGCCTGCAGGATGTTGCGCACCGACAGATCGTCGCGGTCGAACACGGTGGCCGCCCAGTTGCCGGCGAAACAGTCCGCGATCAACTCGCGGTTGTTGCCCTGCGGAAACGCGCTGTCGGGAATGTTGAGCGCCTGCGCGATCCGGAATACGACGTTATGGCCGTACTCGTGCGCGACCACCGTGGCCGCGGTGAAATCCCCGACGATCACCGACGGCACCGACGCCCCGAACACATCGCCCTGCCAGATCCCGGCGAAGGTCTGTACGGGCAAGATGATCGTGCCCTCGGTCGCCTTGCCGTTGCCGTTCGGCTGGGTGTCAACGCCACAGAAGAACGCGTTCTTCAGATCGGAGGAGACGGCGCCGATCTTGTTGTCACCGTCGGTGCAGTCCGTTTCGAAGGTGGTGCCCGGCTCGATCAGCTTGCGGCCCGCCGACGGATCGCCCCAGTTGAGTTCGGTGAACCAGGCTCCCCACGCCTTGTCGAGGTCGTCGAGCAGCGAGGTGAGGAACGGCGTCACCTTCGTCGCCACGTTGTCCGCGGTGATACCGCTGCCGGTGAAATCGCCCGACGGGGTGGGCAGTTGCGGGCACGAATCGACCGCGCACGAGCCGGCCTTGCCTTTCGACGACCCGCCGTCGGACGAGCCACCGCCGGAAGAGCCGCCGTCCGACGCCGGAGCCGAGACCCCCGGCTGCGGCGACTTCTCGTCGTCGGAGGACAACAGGTCCGAACAGCCGGTGACCGCGCTCAGCATCGCCACGGCCACCACAATCAGCATTCGCGCCGCCGGCGCCTTCCGGGTACGGGCCACTCTCACTTCGTTCTCCGATCGTGAATGCGGGGCGGCCCGAGCGGGCCGAACGTGAGAACGAACCTAGCAGGTCGGCGCCCCCACCATCGCCTATGTCGTCGACGCGAATGATCGCCCACCCAGGCCGGCCGCTGCCGGCTCAGACGATGGTGAGCACGGCGGTGTCGTGGGCGGCGACGGTGACGGTGAGTTTTCCGTCGACAGCCCGGTATCGCTCACCGGTCCAGGCGTCGACGCCCCCGACCGTCGCATCGCCGACGAGTCCGAGATCGCTCAGCGCCACCGACAACTTGCGTGGCGCCTTACCGCGATTGGTCAGCGACACCACCAGCCCTTTGTCGCCGACCGCCCGGGACCAGATCTCCGGATTGTTGGCCACGCGGGCGCCGGCGCTGACCCGCTTGTCCTGATCGATCCGCACGATCTGACCGTTGGTCAGGGTCCGGACCGCCGACGGGGGCATCGTGGTCAGATCGACGCCGATGATCAGTGGCGCCGCCATCATCGCCCACATCGAGAACTGCGTCCGCTGTTCGGATTCGGTCAGGTCGCCCGCACCGTCGGCGATCCCGACCTGCAGCAGGCCCGGATCGTTGTAGGTGCCCGGCCGCACGCGCCCGGCCAGCGGAGCCAGCGCATCGATTACCTCGATGACGCCCTGCACCTTTCTGTCCCGCCCGGCGCTCGACCAGGCCGGTACGGTGGGACCGGTCACCCTGGTCACCGTCGCGACACCACCCCAATAGGCGTCCGAACCCGGACGGGTGGCGTCCAGTCCGCGATTCGGGTTGATCGCGTACACGATCGGCTTGCCCACCTCACGCAGCGCATCGCGCATCGCGGTGAACGCGGCGATCTGCTCCTCACGATCGGACTGCCCCGAACACCAGTCGTACGAGAGGTAGTCGACTCCCCAGTCGGCGAACGTCGCGGCATCGCGCGCCTCCCGGCCGAGGCTTCCGGTACTGCCGGGACTGCGGCCCGAATGCTGCGCACAGGTCCGGGTGCCGGCGGTCGACGACAACCCGAACCACAGTCCCCGATCGTGCAGGTACTCGCCGAGCGCGGCCATTCCGGACGGAAAACGGACCGGATCCGGACGCAGCGCGCCGTCTGCCGCCCGCTCCGGCGCAGACCAGCAGTCACCGACGATGACGTACCGGTAGCCCGCCTCCCGCAGACCCGACGACACGAGTGCGTCGGCCTGCTGGTGAATCGACTGCTCGGTCACTTTGCAGCCGAGCGAGGGACCACTGTCCCAGCCCATCGGCGGGGGCTTGGCCACCCCGTCGATGGCGGGCCGCTGGCCGCCGATCCGGTCCTCGGGGTCTGCGGTGCACCCGACCGCGAACACCGCCACCAGCAACGCGGCAACGGCGGCACGAACCCGAAGGCGGGAACTCACCTCACATACCTTTGACGCGCCGGCCGACTTCTCGCTCCACTTCCCGTCTGGCGGTGCGTTGGGCGATGTCGTGACGTTTGTCGTGGGCCTGTTTACCGCGGGCCAGCGCCAGCTCGACCTTGACGCGGCCGTCGTTGAAATACAGCGACAGCGGGACGAGCGTCAGATTGCCGTCGCGGATCTTTCCGATCAGATTGTCGATCTCGCGCCGATGCAGCAGCAGCTTTCGGTTGCGGCGGGGGGCGTGGTTGGTCCACGAGCCGTGGCCGTATTCGGCGATGTTGAGGCCGCGCAGCCACACCTCGCCGTCGTCGACGGTGGCGAACGCGTCCACCAGCGAAGCCTTTCCGTCGCGCAACGCCTTCACCTCGGTGCCGACGAGCGCGATCCCGGCCTCGTAGGTGTCGAGGATGGCATAGTTGTGCCGCGCCTTGCGATTGGTCGCGATCACACTGCGACCCTTCTCCTTGGGCATGGTTTTTATCTCACCTCCTCATTCACGCACGTACACACGAAGCGTGACATACGAGGTGATTCCGGCCAACAGAATTCCACCGGCGATGAGCCACGGCGCCACCACCAGCACATCCGAATTGGTAATGCGGGCAAGGATATTCACGCCGTATAGGTCATCGAGAGCCTTGTCGAAGAACAGCGCCTTGGCCCCGAACAACCCACCGATCGCCAGGAACGAACCGACCAGCGCGGCCACCACCGCCTCGAGCAGGAACGGCAATTGTGTGTACCAGCGGGTGGCCCCCACCAGACGCATGATCGACACTTCGGTGCGACGGGTGAATGCGGCGATCTGAATCATGTTGACGATCAACAGCATTGCCGCAATCGCCAGCACGACTGCCACCGCGAAAGCCGCGTTACGCGCACCGTCGAGCACGCTGAAGATACGTTGGACCAGGTCACGCTGGTCGAGCACGCTGTCGACGCCGAGATCCTTGCGCCCGGCGTACTTGTCGAGCACCACGCCGAATCTGTCGGGGTCCTTCATCCGCACCCGCAACGCCGCCTGCGTGCTCGACGGGTCGATCATCTCGGCGATCTCCGGGCTGTCGGCGAATGCCTTCTTCGACGCCTCGTACGCGTCCTGCTGAGAGAGGAAGGTGACCGTCGAGACACCGTCTTCCTTTTCCAACGCCGCGCGCAGCGTCGAACACGGTGCCTTCTTGCAGTCCGGATCGGCCTTGCTGACATCGAGATTCATGAAGAACTGCATCTCGACGCGGTCGAGGAAGATCTTCTGGCTCTTGTCGGCCATCTGGATGACCAGCAGTCCGCCGCCGAACATCGCCAGCGTGATGGCGGTGGTCAGGATCATCGCGATGGTCATCGTGACGTTGCGGCGCAGCCCGTTGAGGACCTCGCTGAGGATGAAGTTCGCGCGCATCGTGCTCCGTTGTCGTGGGTCGGCCGTCGTTGGCCGACCGTGTGGTGGGTCGTCGGCGGGCGGTCAGCCGATGCCGTACACGCCGCGTTCGTCGTTACGGACCAGGTGCCCGCTGTCGAATTCGAGTACACGCCGGCGCATCGCGTCGACGATGTGCCTGTCGTGGGTGGCCATGAGCACCGTGGTGCCGCGCCGGTTCACCCGGTCGAGCACGTCGACGATCTCCTCGCTGGTCTCCGGGTCGAGATTTCCGGTGGGCTCGTCTGCCAGCAGCACCAGCGGCCGGTTGGCGATGGCGCGCGCAATCGCCACACGCTGCATCTCGCCGCCGGACAACTCGTTGGGCATGCGGTCCGCCTTACCGCTGAGGCCGACGTAGTCGAGCATCTCCGGCACCACCTTGCGGATCACCGATGGCTGCTTGCCGATCACCTCGAGCGCGAACGCCACATTGTCGGCGACGGACTTCTGCTGCAGCAACCGGAAATCCTGGAACACGCAGCCCACCGATTGACGCAGCTTGGGCACCATCCGGGCCTTGAGCCGGTTGACGTGATACTCGCCGACGTACACCTCGCCGGTCGTCGGACTGTCCTCCTTCAGGAGCAGCCTGAAAAACGTCGATTTGCCCGAACCGGACGGCCCGATGAGGAAGGCGAACTCACCTTTGTCCACCTCCAGGTCGAGATCCGACAGGGCGGGCCGACTCGACGCCTTGTACTTCATCGAGACGTTCTCCAGCTTGATCACAGCAAGCCAGTGTAGCCACGGCCCCTGAGAACAACGCTCAGACTCGCGCGGGCGATATCACCCTGCCGACGACGGGTCCGCCGTCGGTGTGTCCTCCCCATCTTGGGTCGTGATCCGCGGAATCGGCACCGGGATGCCGGGCAACGTCGTGGTGGTCAGCTTCGGTTGTGAACCGGTGCTCGTCGGGGTCTCGCCGGTGGCCTCGGTGGTGTCGGCCGTCGGCTCCTCGCCGGTGGTGGTTTCCGTCGTGCTGCTGCTTTCGGGTGTCGACGACTCCGTCTCGGTCGGCACGTCCTCCGGTTCGGTGGCCCGCACAACCGCGTGCCGATTGTCGGTGACCGATCGGACAGTCTGATCGTCGGCTGCCGGATAGCGTTCGGAGGTGTAGTCGTAGACACCGAGCAGCACCAGGAAGGCCGCCACGAGCACGGCGGTGCGCACCCGGATGCGGGTGCGATAGATGACCTTGGGTCCGTCCTCGCCCATCGGTTACACCACCCCTCCGGAATCGCCGACCGGTGCCGGGGCGGTGTGCGTGGGCACCTCGCGAACCGTGATGCCCTCGTCGGCGAGGGCGCGCACAATCCGGCTCCGCAATGCCCGGCTGACCGCGAACTGCTGTCCCGGCAACGTCCTGGCCACCATCCGGATGGTCAGCGAATCGAGTTCGAGATCGGTGATCCCGAGCGGCGCCGGTGCGTCGAGCAGGTATTTGTGCCAGCGCTCGTCGTCGAAGAACTCCTCACCGACCCGTTCGAGGATGTCGCCGACGCGGGCGATATCGGCCTCGCCGGGGATCGGGACATCGACGACAGCCCGTGCCCAGTCCTTGGACAGGTTGGTGGCGGTGATGATCTGGCCGTTCGGCACTGTCACCACCTCGCCGTCGCTGGTGCGCAACTTGGTCACCCGCAGCGTGACATCCTCGACGGTGCCCTGCTTGTTGGCCCCGCCCGTCACGGCGAGGTTGACGACGTCGCCGAAGCCGTACTGCTTCTCGGTGACGACGAAGAACCCGGCCAGCAGGTCCTGCACCACCCGCTGCGCGCCGAAACCGAGCGCGGCACCGATCACGGCACTGGGTCCGACCAGGCTGGTGATGGGCACGTTGATGATCCCCAGGATCTTCAGCCCGCCGATGAGCGCGACGATCACGATCAGCGTCCAGCTGATGACCTGGATCACCGCACGCATGTGCTTGGAGCGTTCGGAGCGGACCAGTAGGTCGCTGTCGGCGAATTCGGCGTCGAACCGGCTCCCGTAGCGTTCGCCGAGCCAGCGGATGAACCTGATCACGATCGCCACACCGAGAATCCACAGCACGATCGCCAGGCCGTCGGTGGCGAGCCACCGATACCAGTCCCCGAGCGCCGATTCGAAAGGAAGGCGGGCCGCGAGCGTCGCCGCCGGACCCGCGCCGATGTCAGCGGACATGACGATCAGGCGTCGGTCGACGCCATCCGCCAGCGGATGCCGGCCTCGATGAACGGGTCGATCTCACCGTCGAGCACAGCCGACGGATTGTTGTTCTCGACGTTGGTCCGCAGGTCCTTGACCATCTGGTACGGGTGCAGGACGTATGACCGCATCTGGTTGCCCCAGCTCGATCCGCCGTCACTCTTGAGTGCGTCGAGTTCGGCACGCTCCTCCTGCCTTTTGCGTTCGAGCAGCTTGGCCTGCAGCACGCGCATTGCGGCCGCCTTGTTCTGCAGCTGGCTCTTCTCGTTCTGACAGGTCACCACGATACCGGTCGGTATATGGGTGAGGCGGACCGCGGAATCTGTGGTATTGACCGACTGACCACCCGGGCCCGACGACCGGTACACGTCCACGCGCAGGTCGGTCTCGGCGATGTCGATGTGGTCGGTGGTCTCCACCACGGGCAGCACCTCGACCTCCGCGAACGACGTCTGCCTGCGGCTTTGGTTGTCGAACGGGCTGATTCGCACCAGCCGATGCGTGCCCTGCTCCACCGACAACGTGCCGTACATGTAGGGCGCCTTCACCGTGAATGTGGCCGACTTGATGCCCGCTTCCTCGGCGTACGACGTGTCGTACACCTCAACGCCGTAATTGTGTTTCTCTGCCCACCGGATGTACATCCGCATCAGCATCTGCGCCCAGTCGGCGGCATCGACACCGCCCGCGCCGGAGCGGATGTTCACCAGGGCGTCGCGCTGGTCGTACTCGCCGGCCAGCATCGTCTTGACCTCCATCGCCTCGATGTCGATCCGCAGCGAGACCCGTTCCTCGTCGGCGTCGGCCAGGGCGGCTGTGCGGTCCTCCCCTTCCTCGGACTCGGCGAGCTCATACAGGACGGGCATGTCCTCGAGCCGCTGCCGGAGTTCGCTCACCTTCCGGAACTCCGACTGCGCATGCGAGAGCTCGCTGGTCACCTTCTGCGCGTGGTCCTGGTTGTTCCACAACTCGGGGTCCGAGGCCTGCATCTCCAACTCATCGATGCGACGGCGCAGTTCCTCCAGGTCGACGACTTTCTCGACGGTGGTGAGGGTCGCGTCAAGGGATTCGAGATCAACGGTCACATCGGGATGCACAATCATCCAGACTACCGACCACTGCGCGATCTGCTCCATCGGACCGCCGAGAGCTCAGGCGCCGGCCGACGCGGGCCGGGTTGTCGGTAGCCACTCGTACGCTGCCACCCAAGATGTACACCGTGAGACGCAGCCGACACCCGATCGGTTCCATATCTCTCAAACTTTGCTGACAGTTCCGGTTTCCGGAACTGACGGCAATGTTTGTAGGTGGGGTCGCGGCGGTGCTCCGCCACGGGTTGGCGGCTTGCGTTATGCCGGCGGCGGGACGGTGCCGAGCCGCCAGGTGGTTTCGGCTTTGCCTGGCTTATAGATGACCGGCATGTCTGTGCCCAATTGCGGCCACGGCGCGAGAGCGCCGAGGGTGATGGTGCCGTAGACCTCGGTAGGAGCGGTCTGGGGTCCGGTGATGGTTCCGGACAACGTGCAGAACCTGTCGCCGTTTTTGTCGCCATCCTTGGGCCTGTCGGAGACGCCGGTGACGGTGAGCATGCCCTGAACGAACTGTGCTGCCTTGTCCGCAGACATGTCGCCGGTTCCCTGCCCTCGCCGCCACTGCACGAGCAGCATCGCGAGTACGCCGACCAGCACGATGACGAAGACCAACTCGAGCATGCCGTCCAGCCTACCGGCGCTACGCTGGCCACCGTGTCCACAGAGAATCCGTACACGATTGCCGACGACCTTGAACTCGCGCTGTCCCTGGCCGAATCAGCCGATGTGCTGACGATGCGCCGGTTCGGTGCCGTCGACCTGCGTGTCGACGACAAACCGGACCTCACCCCGGTGTCCGACGCCGACCTGGCGTGCGAGGCGCTCGTGCGGGAACGGCTCGCCGCTACCCGGCCCGGCGACACCATCCTGGGCGAGGAGTTCGGCGGCGACGCGGTGCTGACGGGGCGGCAGTGGGTGATCGACCCGATCGACGGCACCAAGAACTTCGTGCGCGGGGTCCCGGTATGGGCGACCCTCATCGCGCTGCTTGTCGACGGCGTGCCCGTCGTCGGGGTGGTGTCGGCACCCGCGCTGCGCCGGCGCTGGTGGGCCGGATCCGGCCTGGGTGCGTTCGTCGCATTCGACGACCAGCCCGCGCACGCTATCTCCGCATCGGGGGTATCGCATCTGGAATCGTCGTCGTTGTCGTTCTCCAGCATCTCCGGCTGGGCCGAATGCGGGCTGCGCGAGAAGTTCTTCGATCTCACCGACCATGTGTGGCGGGTCCGCGCCTACGGCGACTTCTTCAGCTACTGCCTCGTCGCCGAGGGTGCCGTCGACATCGCTTGCGAACCCGAGGTGTCCCTGTGGGACCTCGCGCCGCTGGACATCCTGGTCCGCGAGGCCGGCGGCCGGTTCACCGCGCTCGACGGCACGCCCGGTCCCGCAGGCGGCAATGCCGTGGCCACCAACGGCCACCTGCACGACGCGGTGCTGGCAGCGTTGGCCCCCGACGCGCCCTGACGAGCCGCGGCCACCAAGCTACCCGCCGCTGAACCTTGCTCGTAGTTCCGGAAAACCGGAACTGTCAGCAAGGTTTACGACGCGGGCCGATTTCGGCGACATGCATCGGGATCCAGCCGCGGTCGCCGCGTCAGCCGGTGGGCGCTGTCAGCGGATCGGGCGAACGCAGGGTCCTTCCCGTGGCATCGACGATGCTCAGCCCCTCCCGTGCCCAGTATTCGAATCCGCCGATGAGCTCACGCACCCGCGAATAGCCCGACTGCACAAGCGTGAGTGCGGCTTTCGTGGCGCCATTGCATCCAGGCCCCCAGCAGTAGACGACGAGGTCGGTGTCCTGATCGGGCACTTCGTGCTTGATCCGTCGAACCAGTTCCGGGTTCGGGATGTGCACGGCGTGTGGCAGATGCCCTTGCTCCCACGCTTGTTGCGACCGGACGTCGATGACAGTGGGGGCGTTCCCGTCCAGCCTGCGTGCGGCGAGGTCGGCGGGGTCGATCTCATAGGCAAGTTTCGCGGCGAAGAAGTCGGCAGCAGTGATCATGAGTTCATCCCACCGGACCACGACCGACCGAGGAAGTGGCATCGGTTGCTAGAAGTCACAATCTACCGTTGAATCAATGGTAGATTCGCTGCTGTGCCGAACTATCACCTCCAGGAGTTCGATTCCGCCGATCGAGCGATCATCGAACGGCTCCAGGTGGACGGCCGCATCAGCACAGCCGAGCTCGGTCGGGCCATCTCGCTGTCTCCCAGCGCGACCGCGGACCGGATCCGGCGTCTCACCGATCTCGGCGTGATCGCCGGCTACACCGCCGTCGTCGACCCGGAGAAGCTCGGCTTCACCATTACCGCGTTCGTTCGCCTCGCCTATCCATCGGGCAACTACAAACCGTTCGACGATGTGATCGCCTCGACACCCGAGGTGATCGAGGCGCACCACGTCACCGGCGACGACTGCTTCATCCTCAAAGTGCTCGCCAGGTCGATGACCGACCTGGAACGCATCACGGGACGGCTCGCGACCCTCGGCCGCATCACCACGAGCGTCGTGTACTCCAGCCCTGTCCCCCGACGACACGTCGTCGCGGACGTACGCCCGTAATCCTTCGCTCAACCTTGCTGTCGGTTCTGGTTTCCGGAACTGTCAGCAAAGTTTGAGGAATTTGGAACCGATCGGGTGTCGGCTGCGTCTGATTCCCACGAACCGCGCAAGCACCTGATCTATACGCCGGCGCTGGGCCGGCACTCGCGGTCGTCGGCGACTGTCGTGGTACGTCACCGGAAGCTGGACCCGTGCGACGTGATCGCTGTTGACGGACTGAACGTCACCGCCCGACCGCTCACCGTGCTCGACGCGGCCGCCGACCTCGGCATCGCCGTCATCGATTCGGCGTTGCTGACCGGCGTCGTCACGTTGCCCGAGCTGGTGGCGGCCCACAGACGCTACCCACGGCGACGCGGGATCGGCGCGGTCGCCCGGTTCCTCGCGCTGCTCGAATCCGGTGCGCGGTCGGAGGCCGAGCGGGTCGTCGTGGCACTGTTCCGCAAGGCCCGGATCACCGGCTGGGTGGCCAATCATCCGGTGGGCGGATAGCTGATCGACTTCGCCTTCCCGACCGAAAAGCTCGCCGTGGAGATCGACGGCTTCGGCTGCCATCGCGATGTGAAGGCATTCCAGCACGACCGCACCCGACGCAATAGGCTGGTGGCGGCCGGTTGGACCGTCCTCAACTACACCTGGGCCGACCTGCTCGAACGTCCACACCAGGTCACCTCGTAAGTGACGGCGATACGCCGTGATCTCGCCGCGTAAACCTTGCCGACAGTTCTGGATTGTGCCTGTCGCAAACCGGAACTGTCAGCAAGTTTTACGACGCGGACCGATCTCAACGACAAGCGTCGGAATCCAGCCGCGATTGCCGGGTCAACAGGTGGGTGAGGTCAGCGGATCCGGCGAGCGGCGGGATCTTCCTTCCACAGCCGGACTCGCTGTGCGGTTGCCGACGACCTACCCGATCGGTCATCGATGCGCAGAACCCGCGTGCGGATCCGTCGGCCTCGCTACGGTCGTCGTACCCGAGTAGAGGAGTCACCATGCCAACGTTTCCCGGCCTCGGCCACGTCGCCGTCACCGTCTCCGATCTGGCGGCCAGCACAGCCTGGTACGCAAAGCTTTTCGACGCCCGGCCGGTCCTCGACGAGGATGAGGAGTCGGGCACCATCCACCACACGGTGTTCGCCCTCGACGGCGGCATGCTGTTCGGGCTGCACACCCACACCGACCCGCTGCCGCCGGAGACCTTCGACGAACGCCGCATCGGCCTCGACCACGTCGGCTTCGCCATCACCCGCGACGAGCTCGACAGCTGGGTGAGCCGGCTCGACGAATTGGGCGTCGCCCACAGCGGCATCAAACATGCCCACTACGGCTCGGGCATCTCCTTCCGCGACCCCGACAACATCGCCCTCGAATTCTTCGCTCCCCCGGCCTGAAAGATTGCCGGCGGTTCCGGATTCCGGAACTGGCCGCAATGTTCGACCACCGCGCTCAAGGTCTTGTTAGCCTTGCGAAATTATGGCACTTCGAGCCTCCGAACCAGTGGCGCGGCGAAGATGCCGACAGTGTGGCGCTCGTGGCGAACACCGAATGGACCTACCACCGCGTAGCGGGACGAATTCGGCAGCTGCCGGTGGACCTACACTGAGACGACACAAGGCGTTCCGCGTGTGGTGCCGGCGTACGCGACCATCACCAAGATCGACTGTCCCTACGTGATCGATCCACGAAACAAGCTCGATCCGTACGGTTCACACGTGCGGCAACCCAAGCTGACCGTACCGACCATCAAGATCACGCCGCCCGGGTACCGCTGACGCCCCCTTTACGAATCACGCACCACCACAAGTGTTTCAAGGGGAGAAAGAAAGATCGCCTTCGTCCGGCCGAGCGGTCAGCCCGCCCGCTACTACTCAGCGATCAGCACGTGCACCTATTCGAACCGGCCACAGGCGTCCCTGTGACGTTCCAGAGTGACACCACCGCGTTCCGCGTGTGGCCCGTCGACGTCTGAGCGCACGGCCCACCACACACTGTCCGGTTGAGGCAGACCGCTGACGAGCCACGATCGGCCGCGTAGCGGTGGGTGGTACACGCCGACCGCGCATAGCGCCGAATCCCGAAGTCGAAGATCTCCCCCACAGCTATCTGGGGAGAACTACCCATGTCATCGCATTGACCATGAACAGGTCCGCCGATACCGTCATCGCTACCACACAAACAATACCGACGACTCGTATGATCGCGTGGACAGAAAGAAGACAACCATGTTCAAGAAGCTTATGGTCACAGCACTCGGCCTGATGATGATCCTGGGTGTGATGGGCATCAACGCCACCACCGCATCGGCGGACCCCGGCAAGTCCCTGAGCAAGGAAAACATGCTTGTGGTCACTGTGGTGGCGTATGGGAAAAGCCGGTCGATCGAACCAGAAATGGTCGCCATGACCAAGGATGGCCGCTACGCCATCACCGCGAAGTATGTCGGCAAACGAGATTCCGGAAAGCAGACCTACCTCACCTACGTAGCTCGGAACCTACCCTGGGGCAGAACCCTGTATGTGGATGGGTACCGTGCGGCCGGTCTGATGGACGGCAAATACGTCCCGTACCTCGTGGGAAACAAGTACGTCCGGTTCGAGAAAAATTTCCGGGATTACCGAGTCACCATGAATGTACATCTGAAAGCAAACCCGGCGTGGGCGCGGTGAGGTCGGGCTTCCCCGTGTGCCTGCCATGACGCAGAGCTCATGAATTCGGTGCTCTGTTCAGCTTATCGTGACGGCTATGAATCCTGATCCGGTCCGGTTTATCGACAGCACGCGCGATGACAGAGACGCATACTACTGGATGCCGAAGTGCTCACCTCGAGCATCGATCGTTATTGTGCACGGTATGGGCGAGCACATAATGCGGTATCAGCACATTGCCGATTCTCACTGGAGCCGGATTTGCCGTATACGGATACGATCTGCGCGGCCATGGCGCCAATATCACCCCCGGTGCCGGCCGCGCAGAGATCGGCGCCGATGGCTGGCCTGCGCTGGTGGCCGCCATCGGCGCGTGTGCCCGTGCGGTGCGACGGACGCATCCAGGGCTGAAACTGGGTGTGCTGGCGCACAGCATGGGATTGTTCGCCACTCAACAGGCACTGCCGTCCGACAGCCACCTGTTCGACGCGGTTGCGCTGTTCGCCCGACCATACGCACTGAGCACCGTATCCCCGGACCTGCCCATGTATTTGGCTGTCGGCGAGATGGATCGTCCTGCTGGCACTCGGCCTGGCTGTTGGACTCGCAGGATCTGCGGGATCGGTGCCGAAGTTCGCCCCCATACCAATCGAGCGGTGCGTCAAGATCTCGAACGCATGCACGCAGATCAACCAGAATGTGCAAGAGTTCGCCAAGTACCGGGCTGAAATCGTTGCAAGATTTGATGTCGGGTCTCGGACAGACGTGGAGCTGAAGGAGTGGGTGGCGGGGAACTACTACAAGACCGTCACGCGCACACCGAGTTCCCGAAAGTCCAGCAACGGAAAGACGTACGGCTACGTTGTGTACGGGTTGAAACCCGGCAAGAAGTATGTGGCAACCGCATATGGGCGACGGAACGACTATCCGAGCTTCGGGAGTACGGTGGCATTCACGGTCAGTCGGCAGGCACCTGTCTACTACGGTTGGGCCATCTCCTATCATCAGCAGATCAATTAGCACACCGGTCTGCTCCGCGAAACCTTGCCGGTAGCTCCGGAATGTGCCTGTCGCAAAATTCTGGACGCCGTTTAGGACAAACCGGAACTGTCGGCAAGGTTTACAGGTCTGTTCCTACTTCCTTGTCCAGGGCGCGGAAGTCGGTGGCGGCGGCTTTCATCTCGGACAGACGGCCGTAGTGGATGCCGGTACCGGCGTCGGAGAGGATCGCCTGGTGGATGGGGACGGCGACGCGGGGGGCCATGGCGCGCAGGTAGTCGACGGATTCGCTGAGCTTCATCCAGGGGGCAGCCGATGGGAGGGCGAGGACGTCGATCTTCTCGAACGGGATGTAGAACGAGTCGCCGGGGTGCATGAAGCGGCCCGGGGCGTCGGCGGTGTCGAGGACGTAGGCGACGTTGTCGATGACGGGGAGTTCGGGGTGGATGACGGCGTGCCGGCCGCCGGTCACGCGTACGGAAACCGAGCCGACTGACACCTGATCGCCGGCGTGAGCGGCGGTCCACGATCCGGCGACACTGTCGCCGGTGAGCTGGGCGGTGGTCTGCGGGTCGGCGTACAGGACCGCATCGGGGTTGGCGGCGACGAGATCGGGCAGGCGTGCGACGTCGCAGTGGTCGGGGTGCTGGTGGGTTACCAGGATCGCGTCGAGGCCGGTGAGGCCGTCGAAACCGTGGGAGAAATTGCCCGGGTCGAAGAGGATGCGGGTGCCGTCGAGTTCCACCAGTAGGCACGAGTGGCCGAAGTGCGTGATCTGCATGTTTCCACTGTTCCACCACCACATGGAATGCGTCGATGGAACGAGTTCACCCGGATGCGTGACAACCTCCCTACCGAGTAGTAAGGTCTGTTCTTACTACCGAGTAAGATCGGTGCGAACGTTTCCACCCCGTCCCCAGGACACCCGTCCGGGGAGCCCAGGAAGAAGAGCTGAGGACATGACCACTCACGCCGAACCGCGCGATACCTCCGCAGTCGGAAAGAACCCGCATCCCCGCAACTTCATCGGCACCGCGATGCGCGTGCTCTCCACGGTCACCGGCTCCGAGTTCGCCGAGAAGTACCAGCTGCGTGAGCCCATCAACCGCGCCGCCTACCAGGCCACCAAGACCGGCTTCCAGTCCCTCGGCGCCGCGGGCCGCGCGTTCAAGAAGGTCCAGGGCGGCTCGGGCGAGGCATCGCGGCCGGCCAAGTCCACCAAGAACTACTTCAACCTGACGCCCGACGACGAGCAGCAGATGATCGCGGAGACCGTCACCGACTTCGCCACCGAGATCCTGCGCCCGGCCGCCTACGACGCCGACCACAACGCCGCCGCCCCCGAGGAGATCCTCAAGCGGTCGGCCGAACTCGGTATCACGATGATCAACGTCCCCGAGGAGTTCGACGGCGCGGCCTCCGAGCGCGGCGTCGTCACCAACGCGCTGGTCGCCGAGGCCATGGCGTACGGCGACATGGGCCTGGCCCTGCCGCTGCTCGCCCCGAGCGGCGTGGCCACCACCCTCACCAACTTCGGCTCCGAGGGCCAGCAGAAGACCTACCTGCCCGACTTCGCCGGTGAGGACGTCCCGCAGTCGGCCGTCGTCATTGCCGAGCCGCGTCCGCTGTTCGACGCGTTCGCACTGCAGACCAAGGCCACCCGGGTGCCCAGCGGCTACCGCCTCAACGGTGTGAAGTCGTTCGTACCGGCCGCCGGATCGTCGGAACTGTTCATCGTCGGCGCCCAGCTCGACGGCAAGCCCGCCCTGTTCATCGTCGAATCCGACTCCAAGGGCCTGATCGTCGAGGCCGACCCCGGCATGGGTGTGCGCGCCGCCGGCATGGGCCGCCTGCTGCTGCAGGACGTATCGGTGCCCGAGTCCGCGCTGCTCGGCGAGGAGCCGGGCGATGCCGCACTGGCCGCCTACCGTGACGTCGTGCGGCTGTCGCGTCTGGGCTGGTCGGCACTGGCCGCCGGCACCGGCAAGGCCGTCCTGGACTACGTGATCCCCTACGTCAACGAGCGTGAGGCGTTCGGCGAGCCGATCTCCAACCGCCAGGCCGTCGCCTTCATGGTCGCCAACATCGCCACCGAACTCGACGCGATCCGCCTGGTCACCCTGCGTGGTGCCTCGCGCGCCGAGCAGGGCCTGTCGTTCGCCCGCGAAGCCGCACTCTCGCGCAAGCTCACCATCGACAAGGGCCTGCAGATCGGCCTCGACGGCGTGCAGTTGCTCGGCGGCCACGGCTTCACCAAGGAGCACCCAGTGGAGCGCTGGTACCGCGACCTGCGTGGCGCGGGCATCGGCGAGGGCATCGTCGTCCTCTGACGGCGCGGCACAAGGTTTAGGAGAGAACACTCATGGCCATCAACCTTGAGCTTCCCAAGAAGCTGCACACCACCATCGACCAGGCGCATCAGGCCGCCGCGGAGATCTTCCGCCCTGTCTCGCGCAAGTACGACCTGGCCGAGCACGCCTACCCCGTCGAGCTCGACACCCTCGCCAGCCTCTACGACGGTCTCGCCGAGACCGGTCAGGCCGGCGCCGGCGCCGACGGTGGCCGCAGCCAGGCCGCCAAGAAGAAGCCGAAGGCCGAAGGCGAAGTGGTCAACGGCGGCAACATGCAGTCGGTGCTCAACGTCATGGAGACCTCGTGGGGCGACGTCGGCCTGATGCTGTCGATGCCGTACCAGGGTCTGGGTAACTCGGCGATCGCCGCAGTGGCCACCGACGAGCAGCTCAAGCGTTTCGGCAAGGTGTGGGCCGCGATGGCCATCACCGAACCGGGCTTCGGCTCCGACTCGGCGGCGGTCACCACCACCGCAACCCTCGACGGCGACGAGTACGTCATCAACGGCGAGAAGATCTTCGTCACCTCCGGTTCGCGGGCCACCCACATCGTGGTGTGGGCGACCGTCGACAAGAGTCTGGGCCGTGCGGCGATCAAGTCGTTCGTCGTCCCGCGTGAGCATCCCGGCGTGGAGGTCGCGCGCCTGGAGCACAAGCTCGGCATCAAGGCCTCGGATACCGCGGTCATCCGGTTCGAGAACTGCCGCATCCCCAAGGACAACCTGCTCGGCTCGCCCGAGGTGGATGTCAAGAAGGGCTTCGGCGGGGTCATGCAGACCTTCGACAACACCCGCCCGCTGGTGGCCGGCATGGCCGTCGGTCTGGCGCGCGCCGCCCTCGAAGAACTGCGCGGCATCCTCGAAGACGCCGGCGTGGAGATCGACTACGATCGTCCGGCCGCCGACCAGCATGCCGCCGCAGCCGAATTCATCCGGATGGAGGCCGATTTCGAGGCCGCCTACCTGATGACGATGCGCGCCACCTGGATGGCCGACAACAAGATGCCCAACTCCACCGAGGCGTCAATGTCCAAGGCGAAGGCCGGGCGTACCGTCACCGATATCACCAACAAGACGGTCGAATTGACCGGCACGCTGGGCTATTCGGAGCGGCTGTTGATCGAGAAGTGGGCGCGTGACTCGAAGATCCTCGACATCTTCGAAGGCACCCAGCAGATCCAGAACCTGATCATCGCCCGACGCGTCCTCGGTAAGAGCAGCGCCGAACTCAAGTGATCTGAGCACCACGAATATGGCCCCGTCCAACCTGATTCGGTTGGACGGGGCCATATTCGTGTGTGGCTACTTGCCGCCGAGTTGTTCGGCGAGGGCATCGAGGACGGCGCGGTCCTCGATGGTGGAGGGCACTGTGTACTCCTCGTTGTCGGCGATCTGGCGCATCGTCTTGCGCAGGATCTTGCCCGAGCGGGTCTTGGGCAGCGCGGCGACGACGGTCACGTCGCGGAAGGTGGCGACGGCGCCGATCTCGTCGCGCACCATCTTCACCAATTCCGAACGCAGGGTGTCGGGTTCGATGTCGACACCCGATTTGAGCACCACGTAACCGCTGGGCCGCTGACCTTTGAGGTCGTCGTGAATGCCGATGACAGCGCATTCGGCGACGGCCGGATGCGAGGCCACCACCGCTTCGATGCCGCCGGTGGAGAGCCGGTGTCCGGCGACGTTGATGACGTCGTCGGAGCGGCCGAGGACGAACACGTAACCGCCGGCGTCGATGAAGCCGGAGTCGCCGGTGAGGTAGTAGCCGTCGAACGCCGACAGGTAGGAGCTGCGGTAGCGGTCGTCGTCGCGCCACAGTCCGGCGAGGGTGCCCGGCGGCAGCGGCAGTTTGATGACGATGTTGCCCTCACTGCCGTCGGTGACCTGGTTGCCGCCGGCGTCGAGGATCTGCACCTGGTAGCCGGGCACCGGCACGGTGGGTGATCCGGCCTTGAGCGGCATCGGTTCGAGTCCGCGCAGGTTGGCAGCGATGGCCCAGCCGGTTTCGGTCTGCCACCAGTGGTCGACAACGGGAACGCCCAGCACCTCGGTGGCCCATTCGTAGGTGTCCGGGTCGAGGCGCTCACCTGCCGCGAACAGCGTGTGCATCGACGAAACATCGTATTTGGCAAGCTCTTTGGCGTCCGGGTCGGCCTTGCGGATGGCCCGGATGGCGGTGGGTGCGGTGAACAGCGCGCTGATCTTGTGGTCGGCGATGATCCGCCAGAACGCGCCGGCGTCGGGGGTGCCGACGGGTTTTCCCTCGTACATGACGGTGGTGGCGCCCACCAACAGCGGCGCGTACACGATGTAGCTGTGCCCGACGACCCAGCCGACGTCGGAGGCC
>NZ_CALLZT010000161.1:0-10664 GCF_937858515.1 uncultured Gordonia sp.
GTCCTACCTTCGGGGGGCTGTCCGAAACTGACCTAGTGAACACATAGTAGGTAGGTTTCGGAAATGTGACAAGCATCTCGTTGAAGTTTCTAGATGTCACAAGTCACTCTTTGCTGTGCCAAATGCCCCCTGCTCCCGCCAGGCCGCCACCGCCGACTCCGCAATCCCGAGCCCTGCCATGATCTCATCGGTGTGCTCGCCCAGCGCGGGTACCGCACCCATCACCGGCTCGACCCCGGCGACCACGGCCGGCGGCAACAGCGCGGGCACGGGGCCGCCCGGGGTGTCGATGGTTCGCCAGCGGTCCCGGGCCCGCAGATGCGGGTGGGCGATGACATCGCTCGGCGTGTTGTAGCGGGCGTTGCCGATCCCGGCCGCGTCGGCGCTCTCCTGGATCCGGGCCAGATCATGCCGGGCGCACCAGTCTGCGATCGCCTGGTCGAGGACGTCGCGGTGGGCGACCCGGTCCGCGTTCGATGCGTACCGCGGGTCATCGGCGAGGTCGTCGCGGCCGATGATCTCGCGGGACAGCCGCTGCCATTCGCGATCGTTCGTCGTGCCGAGCACCACGGTCTGGCCGTCGGCGGTGGCGTACGAACCGTACGGCGCCACCGCGGGTGAGCCCATTCCCCGCGGTTCCTGGTCGATGCCGGTGTGCAGGGTGTAGTTGAGCGCGTACCCCATCAGCTCGGTCATGGTGTCGAACAGGCTCACCTGTACCTGCGCCCCGCCCCGTGCCGGCTCACCGTCGCCGGGGCCCGAACGTTCGCGACGCAGCAGCAGCGACAGGATGGAGATCGCCGAGAACAGTCCCGACGACACGTCGGCCATCGGCGGCCCCGGTTTGGCGGGCGCACCCGGAGATCCGGTGATCGCGCACGCCCCGGACTCGGCCTGCGCCAACAGGTCGTAGGCCCGCTTGTGCGAGAGCGGACCCCCGGGGCCGTAGCCGTCGATCTCCACCGAGATCAGGTCCGGGTGCCGCCTGGCAAGTTCGTCCGGGGTCAGCCCCATCCGCCCGGTGGCGCCGGGCGCCAGGTTGGCCACGAGGACGTCCGCCGACTCCAGCAGACGATGTAGCACCTCCAGACCCGCGTCGCTCTTGAGATTCAGCGTGATCGACTGTTTACCCCGGTTGCACCACACGAAATGCGCGGCCTGACCTTTGACGACGTCGTCGTAGTGCCGGGCGAAGTCGCCCCCGCCCGGGTTCTCCACCTTGATGACGGTGGCCCCGAGGTCGGCGAGCACCCTGGTGCAGATCGGTGCCGACACCGCCTGTTCGAGGGCCACGATCCTGACACCTTCGAGCGGTAGGCCCGACTGATCCGCCATCAGTAGCTGCGCGGCAGGCCGAGGGTGTGCGAGGACAGGAAGTTCAAGATCATCTCCTGACTGATAGGCGCGATCCGCATGACGCGCGCCTCACGGAAGTAACGCCCCACACTGTATTCCTCCGAGTAACCCATGCCGCCGTGTGTCTGCACCGCGCGGTCGGCCGCGGTGAAACCCGCGTCGGCGCACAGGTACTTGGCGGTGTTGGCCTCCCTGCCGCACGGCAGTCCGTTGTCGTAGAGCCAGGTGGCCTTGCGCAACACCAGTTCCGCCGCGTCGAGGTGGGCGAGCGAGTCGGCGAGCGGGAAGGCGACGCCCTGGTTCATGCCGATCGGCCGGTCGAACACCTCCCGCTCCTTGGCATAGCTCACCGCCCGGTCGAGCGAGACCCGCCCGAGCCCGAGGGCCTCGGCCGCGATCAGCATCCGCTCGGGGTTGAGGCCGTCGAGCAGATACTGGAACCCCTTGCCTTCCTCGCCGACCCGGTCCGCGACGGGCACGATGAGGTCGTCGATGAACAACTCGTTGGAGGTGACGGCGTTGCGACCGAGCTTCTTGATCGGCCGGATCTCCACCTTGTCGCGGTCGAGGTCGGTGAGGAACAGCGTCATACCGTCGGTCTTCTTGGTGACCTCGTCGTACGGTGTGGTGCGCGTGAGCAGCAGAATCTTCTCCGACTCCATCGCCTTGGAGATCCACACCTTGCGGCCGTTGACCACATAGTGGTCACCGTCGCGCCGGGCGAATGTGGTGATCCGCGAAGTATCCAGTCCTGCACCGGGTTCGGTGACACCGAAGCACACATGCAGATCACCGTCGACGATGCGCGGCAGCGTGCGCGCCTTCAGTTCGTCGGAGCCGTGCACCACCACCGGCTGCATCCCGAAGATCGACAGGTGGATGGCGGTGGCCGCGTTCATGCCGCCGCCGGATTTGGACACCTCCTCCAACAGGATGGTGGCCTCGGTGATGCCCAGTCCGTGCCCGCCGTATTCCTCGGGGATCGTCATCCCGAGCCAGCCGCCGTCGGCGATCGCCTGATAGAACTCGGTCGGAAACTCGTGTGCGAGATCCTTTTCCATCCAGTAGCGGTCGTCGAACCGGGCGGCGAGCTCGGCCACGGACTTGCGGATCAGTTCCTGGTCGTCGGACAGCGCAAAACTCATACCCTCGGTCATGCGGGCCTCTCAGCGAACGGGCAGATCGGTTGTCTGCTGCGCGCCGGAGCTGCCGCCGGCGAGCCGCTCGGACAGCGCACCCAGGTCGAAGGCCTGCCGGGCCAGCCAGAACCGCAGAAAGCCGGTGAGCGAAAACCGCAGGAACACAACCGAACCCACAACGGCAACGGCGATTCCGGTGAGCGCGAGGATGATCGCGTCGCGTTGCACCAGTGGGTCGGAGGTGTTGTGCGAGAGGAAATAGGCGATGATCGGCAGCGCGACGCCGGCCACCATGGCGGCAATACCGAGCCGGATCCACAGTTGTGACCGTTTGGCGGCCGGATCGGCGACGGTCAGCGCGTCGAGGTCCCTGGCGAACCGCTGGGCACGGTCGGCCGCCTGGGCGGGTGCGGCTGCCGCGGCGCGCTGGACGTCGGGCTGGGTGTGACTCATGTCGAGCTCCCTAGATAGAGGTTGGCGAGTTCATCGGTGAGGGCGCGGCCGGGTGGTCCGTCGTAGACCACCTTCCCCCGCACCAGGACGGCCGCGCGATCGGCCATGTCCAGTACCGCGGTGGCGAACTGTTCCACCACGAGGACGGCGACGCCCGTCCGGGCGAGTTCGGCCACCTGGCCGTACAACTGCTCGACGATGAGCGGGGCCAGGCCCATCGACAGTTCGTCGAGCAGTAGCACCGCGGGATCGCAGGCCAGGCCGCGGCTCAGGGCGAGCATCTGCTGTTCGCCGCCGGACATCGTGCCGGCGGTCTGCTTGGCGCGCTGGGCCAGGATCGGAAACCGCTGGTAGGCATCGGTTTCGATTTCTTCCCGGGACTTGCCGGTGAAGGTCATCATCCAGAGGTTCTCGCGCACTGTGAGATTGGGGAAGATGCCGCGGCCCTCGGGGATCAGGCAGACCCCCGCACGCGCGGCGTCCCGGGCGCTGATGCCGGTCACGTCCTTGCCCGCGTAGCGCAACCGGCCCGAGGAGGCCGGGTGTACCCCGGAGGCGACCTTCTGTGTGGTGGACTTGCCGGCGCCGTTCGGACCGAGCAGGGCGACGACCTCGCCGGCCCGCACCGACAGGCTGACCCCGTGGACCGCGGTGATGCCGCCGTATCCGGCGCGGACGTCCTGCAATTCCAGGATCGGCGGGTTCTGCGTGCTCATGTGGCCACCCCCAGATACGCCTCGAGCACGGCCGAGTGGTTGCGCACGTGTTCAGGGGTCCCGGAGGTGATGATCGACCCGAGATCGAGCACATGCACCTGATCGCACACGTCCATCACCAGTTCCATGTCGTGTTCGACGAGCAGAACCGCCACACCGCCGGCCACGACACCGCGAAGTACGTCGGCAAAGCGGGCGGTCTCCTCCGGATCCTGACCGGCCGCCGGTTCGTCGAGCAGGATGATGCGTGGCTCGGTGGTGAGCGCACGAGCCACCTCCACCTGCCGCCCGACGCCGGTGGGCAGCGAGTCCGCGATCCGGTCCGCGTACTGCCCCAGCGCGACCCGGTCGAGGATATCGTCGACGATCCGCGCGGCGGCCGCACCCCGGTGCCGCATCTCCGCGGCCACCAGCAGGTTGTCGCGCACGCTGAGCCTGCCGAACAGTTCCAGGCCCTGGAAGGTGCGGGCCATACCGAGCCGGGCTCGTTGGGCCGGGCCGAGCTTGGTGATGTCGTTGCCGTCGAGGGTCACCGAGCCCGACCCCGGTCTGCGCAGTCCGCAGATCACGTCGAACAGCGTGCTCTTGCCCGCCCCGTTGGGGCCGATCAGCCCGGTGATGTGGCCGGCGTCGGCATGCAGGGCGACGTCGCTGACCGCCTTGTGCGCGCCGAAGGTGACATTGACGTTCTCAACTTCGAGCAGCGATGGCACGATCGAGCGCCTCCTCGTCTTCCGGTGCCCAGTCCCTGGCGATTCCCCACCATTCGACCGGCATATCCGAATCAGGTTCGCCCGCTTGAACATCGGACGATTCTTGTTGCACAGCAGCGGGATTCGACCGGCGCAGGCGCCAGTTGGCCACCACCGGCACCAACACGGCGGCGAGTACGAGCAGCAGCACCAACACGTAGCCGTTGACCACATCGGTCAGGCGCAGCACCCAGGCGATCAGGGTCCACACCACCAGCCCACCCATGACGACGTCGTCGTCGAACGCGCTGTTCCAGCGTTTGCGCAGCTCGGCGATACCACCCTCCTGGACGGCCTTGGCGCCGAAGGCCACAGCACCGATCGCGGGCAGTGCCTGCGACATCTCCTTGATCGCCGGCCACAGCGCACCGATCGCATGCAACGGGCCGGACAGGCCGGCGCCGACGAACAGGCCCGCACCCACCGAGCCGAGCCCGGCCAGGACGACGACCAGGAAGATCGGCAGTCCCGAGATGAAGTTGAACTGGTCGGGGGTGGCCGACTGTAGGGACATTCCGTACAGGCCACCGCCGACACCGGCGATGGCCGAACTCAATCCGAAGACGAGCAGTTTGCCGGCCAACAGGTTTCCGCCGAGCGTCGCAAAGGCCGCCTCGCTGTCGCGAAGCGCGATCAATCGCCGGCCCAGGCGTCCGCGCCGCAGCAACGCCACTCCGACCGTCATCAGCGCCAGCACCACCGCACCGAAAACGGTCACCCGCTCCGGCGTGTCGACGGCGAACCCGAACAGCGACGGTCCCGGCACCTCGATCGAGCCCTGATCGAACAACGAGATCCGCAATCCGGCGATCTCGAACGACGGCAGGGTGAAGATCCACCGGTCGAAGATCACGGCGATCGCCGCGGTGCCCAGTGCCAGATACACGCCCGAAAGCCGCAGCGCCGGAATTGCTATCACCGCTCCGACCACCCCGGCCACGATCGCGGCCACGATGATCGCCCACCATTGACCGTCGTCGCCGAAGCGGGCGCACACGATGGCCCCGATCGCGGCGAGAGAGATCTGGCACAGCGAGATCTGCCCTGCGAACCCGGCCAGTGGCACGTACGACAGCGCGATCACACCGACCGCGAAGATCTGCCCGTAGCTCAGGATGTCACTGTCGCTGAGCACCGTCGCCAGGATGACGCCGAACAGCACGATCACCGCGGCCAGGAACCAGGTGCCACGCATCGTCGGCAACGGTACCGGGCTCAGCTGCCGGTCGCGGCCGCGCAGCCGTCCGTGCGGGAACAGCAGCAGCGCCAGCAGCAACAGGATCGCGGGTGCGGCCAGCCGCAGGCCCGGCAGGTAGTCGTTCTGCGGCAGGTAGCCGGCCAGGTAGCTCTCCATGCAGCCGACGACGATCGCACCGAGGAACGTCAGCGGCAGGCTCTTGAGCCGACCGAAAATGGCTGCGGCGTAAGCGCTCACGATCAGCAATGACAACGACGGCGCGTCGAGCGCGACGGCCGGGGCGATGAGGATGCCGCCGACCGCGGCCAGTTCGATGCCCAGGATCCAGGCGATCCGGTTGGCCCGCAACGGATCGGCACCGGTCAGGCCCACCAGCGACCGGTCATCGACGGTGGCCCGCATCTCGGCGCCGGTCCTGGTCTGCAGCAACAGGATCCGCAAGCCCACGGCCACCACGACGGCCACCACCATCGTCAGCGCCTGATGCCAGGTGACGGTGGCGCCGAAGATGTGGAACGGATCCCGATCGGCGAAGAACGGCGTCAGCGAACGCGCTTCGGTGGGATTCCAGATCCACCGCGCCATCGCCATCAGGCCGCTGAGCAACGCGACCGTCATCACGAGCTTCTCCGCCTCGCCGAGCGCCTGCGCGGGCCGCATCGCCAATTCGATGGCCAGCCCGAACAGCGGCGCCCCGATGCCCAGGATCACCAGCAGCGACAGCCATACCGGCCAGCCCCAGCCCACCGACAGCTGCCAGTACATGAACGCCGAGAACATGCCGGCGGCACCGTGGGCGAAGTTGAAGACGCCGGTGGTGGTGTAGGTGACGACGAGCCCGCCGCTGATGACCGCGTAGATCGCGGCGGTGCTCAGCCCGACGACACCATAGGCGAGAAACTGATCCATCTACTTGACGTCACTCATGCTCTTGCCCACATCGGCGAGAGTCAGACCCTTGCCGTAGCGGCTCTTGTCTGCCATCGGCTTGGGATCGATATCGCAGCGGTAGGCGCCCTGGTCCGGCTTGAAGTCGGCCGCTTCCCAGCCCTTCGACGTGACTTTCATGATGTTGAAGCATCCCGAAGGCGCCTCACCCGGCTTCAGATTCTGTGCAGTCTGCAGCCCACCCGCGGTCCATGCACTCTCCTTGGCGATCGTCTCGTACAGGCAGGTCCGGGTCAGCTTGTCACCACAGCTCGTGGCGGCCTTCGCGAATACGAGCCACGACGAGAACGCGCGGACCGCCGGACCGGAGATGTCGGCACCGGGAGCGTACTTCTTGTACAGCGCCTTGAGCTGCGCCATCGCCGGCTCGGTGCTCTCCAGCGGCAGGATGCCGCTGAGGTCGACCAGGTTGTTCTGGTAGTCGGCCGACTTGCCGAGGAGTTCGGGGAAGGACGCGCCGTAGGAGTTGTTGTTGGCGTCGATCCAGTCGAGCTTGTAGTTCATGCCGGTCAGCACGGCCTCCAGCTTGGCCAGCTGCGCGTACTGGCCGTAGAAGATCAGGCCCTTGACGCCCTTGTCCTTGATGCCCTGCGCGTACGGGGTCCAGTCCGCGACGCCGCTGGCCGGGTAGAGATTGTTGTAGACGAACTTGCCGCCCGCGGCCTCGGTGGATTCGAGCTGCATGTCGCCGAGCACCTTGGTCACCGGCGAGTCACCGTTGATGATGCCCACCTTCTGCGCCGAGTCCGGGTACGCCTCGGTGACCAGCCACTTCCGGTACTGGTAGTACGGCATGTATCCGAAGGTCTGCGCCGGCGCGGGCTGGATCTGCAGGTCCGAGGCGAGAGCGGGCACCTGCGAGGTCTGCGCCGGGAAGCTCGGCAGTAGACAGGTCAGCCTTTCCTTGACGCCGAGCCCGTCGAGCGCGGCACCGCCGCCGACAAGGGCGAAGTCCTCCTTGCAGGCCTTGACCATTTCCTGGCGCACACTCATCAGGTTGGTGTCGCGGAGGTTGGCGGTGATCTTACGACCGGCAATACCCCCGTTGTCATTGCACCAGGACGTGAACACCTTTGCCGCGTCACCGAATTCGGCCGTCTTGGTGAAGCCGACATCGGAGAACACACCGATCTTGATCTCGGTGTCGGTCACCCCCTGGGCGGTGGCGCCCTTGGCCGAGCCCTTACCGCAGACCTCTCCGAGGTCACCGAACGAACTCGACACCTCCGACGAGGCGGTCTTGTCACCTCCGGAGGCGGTCTCCTCACTGCCGGAACCGTCGCGGCCGCCGCAGCCCGCGATGAGCAGTGCGCTCGCGGCCACGGCCAGCAGGGCCATCGATCTGGACGGTGTCTTCATGGGAATCTCTCCTCGCTCCCGGTGTCCGGGGTGGCCCATGGGAGAGCCGGACTTCGGGAAGGCCGGGCCGTCGCCTTCCGGGCTGTGACTGCCTGAGTTGACGCCCGTTCCGGTCACCTCGACGGCGATCGGACGATAGCGTCACTCTCACATCAGAAAACTAGCTTCTCACAAACCAAGAATCAACCGGACCAAGAGACCCAGGTCACAGATCCACGAAGACCATCAGGGAAAACGCAGTTCGCGGACCTGCGCACCGCCTGGTCGGTGTCCATGATCCCAGAACTCGCACGAGCCTGTTTGGCGAAACGGATTGACTGGACCGGGCAATCATGGAAACTTAGTACTCGTAGATGAGAATCCGATTCTCACAGGAGGTGACATGAGATTGACCCCGCTGCCGGCCGACCGATGGGACGGTGACGTCGACGCGGCGCTGGCGAGCCTGCTCCCCAAGCACCGCCGCAACCCGGAGGGGGCAGGAAACGCACTGGCCACCCTGGTCCGGCATCCGGAACTCACCAAGGCATTCCTGCCGTACAACGTCCATGTGCTGTTCGGTTCCACCCTGACACCACGTCAGCGTGAGATCGCGATCCTGCGGGTGGCGGCCCTGGCCGACAGCCCCTACGAGATCGAGCATCACCACGGCATGGGACGTGCGCTGGGGATGTCCGACGAGGAGATCTCCGATGCACTCGGCGGTATCGCCACCGACCCGGGCGAACAACTGATCCTGCGGGCCGTCGGCGAACTGCACACGGCCTCCACGATCTCCGACCAGACCTGGACCGCGCTGTCGGCCCACCTCGACGAGCGTCAGCTCATGGATCTCGTCTTCACCGTCGGCGCGTACACCACGCTGGCGATGGCCTTCAACACATTCGGCATCGAGCCGGACCGCGAGCTACAGCCCGAATACGAAAGGTAAATCCGTTGGCACACTTCCAGAAACCGGCTGCGGGCAGCTGGACCGAACACTACCCCGACCTGGGCACCGCACCCGTCGACTACACCGACTCCATCGACCCGGAGTTCTACGAGGCCGAGCGCAACGGCATCTTCCGCAAGACCTGGCTGTACATGGGCCGGGTCGAGAAGCTGCCCAAGGTGGGCAGTTACTTCACGCGCGAGTTGCCCGTGGTCAACACCTCGCTCATCTTCGTCAAGGGCAAGGACAAGGTGATCCGGTCCTTCCACAATGTGTGCCGGCATCGCGGCAACAAGTTGGTCTGGGACGACTTCCCCAACGAGGAGACGGCCGGTTCGTGCCGCCAGTTCGCCTGCAAGTACCACGCGTGGCGCTACCAGCTCGACGGTGAGCTCACCTACGTGCAGCAGGAGAGCGAGTTCTTCGACCTCGACAAGAGCCAGTACGGCCTCAAAGAGGTGCGCTGCGAGGTGTGGGAAGGCTTCATCTTCGTCAACTTCGACAACACCGCGGTCTCACTCACCGACTACCTCGGCGCATACGGCAAGGGCCTGGAAGGTTATCCGTTCCACGAGATGACCGAGACCTACAGCTACCGCGCCGAGATCGGCAGCAACTGGAAGCTGTTCATCGATGCGTTCGCCGAGTTCTACCACGCACCGATCCTGCATCAGAAGCAGGCGGTCAAGGACGAGGCCGACAAGCTCATGAAGGTCGGCTTCGAGGCTCTGCACTACGACCTGCAGAGCCCGCACTCGATGATCTCCTCGTGGGGCGGCATGGCTCCCCCGAAGGACATGAACATGGTCAAGCCCATCGAGCGGGTGCTGCGCTCGGGCCTGTTCGGACCGTGGGACCGTCCTGACATCGAGGGCCTGGACCCGCTGCCCGCGGCCGTCAACCCGGCCGGCGCAAAGCCCTGGGGCGTCGACGAATTCGAGTTCTTCCCCAATATGTCGCTGCTGATCTGGGCACCGGGCTGGTACCTGACCTACACCTATTGGCCCACCGCGGTTAACAAGCACATCTTCGAGTGCAATCTGTACTTCGTGCCGCCCAAGAATATCCGCGAGCGGCTGGCCCAGGAATTGGCCGCCGTCACGGTCAAGGAATACGCACTCCAGGACGCCAACACCCTGGAGGCCACCCAGAAGATGCTGGAGACCCGGACAGTCACCGAGTTCCCGCTCTGCGACCAGGAAATCCTGCTGCGCCACCTGCACAAGATGGCCGCCGATCACGTTGAGGAGTACCGCAATGCCAGTGTTGCCGGCTGAATTCGCCGATCTCGAGCCCTGGGCCGACTGGGCGCTGGAGACCGAACAGGAGCGCTACGCCAAGCGCCTGGCCTCCACCATGCCGCAGATGCAGGAGTTCTACGACGCCGCCTTCCCCCGGCTGGCCGACGTCATGGACTACGGCGACCAGTTCGACATCCACGATCTGCCCGAGGATGTCCGCAAACTCGTGCACCTGATGCAGTCGCTGATCATGGTGTCGTTCCCGGTGGAGGTGTGGAAGCAGCCGCGCGTGCCCGACTCGGGTGCCGCCTGGGCCGAACTGGTCTACGAACCCGTTGTCTGAAGTGGCACGGTGTGACGGGACACAGATGCTCATCATCAAGGCCGCCGGCCTGATTGACGTCGACGCGGGCACCCTGGTCTCCCCAGCGGTGCTCCGCGTCGACGGCGATCGCATTGTCGGCGTCAACGACGGTGTCGCCGAATCGGACTCGGACGAGGTGATCGACCTCGGCGACAACATCCTGCTGCCCGGGCTGATGGACATGGAGGTCAATCTCCTGATGGGCGG
>NZ_CALLZT010000162.1:0-12239 GCF_937858515.1 uncultured Gordonia sp.
ATTGTGCTCGCGGCCGGAGCGGGCACCCGGATGAAGTCGAAAACCCCGAAGATCCTGCACCCCCTCGCCGGGCGCAGCCTGCTCGGTCACGCCCTGCACGGCGCGGCAGGGCTGAACCCGAAGCACCTGGTGACCGTCGTCGGGCACAAGCGCAGACGCGTCAGTGCCGCCGTCGATGAGATCGCCGCACAACTCGGCATCCCCGTCACCATCGTCGAGCAGCCCAAACCCCGCGGCACCGGGGACGCTGCCAGTGTGGGGCTCGGTGGCCTGCCCGCCGGCTTCACCGGCACCGTCGTCGTCACCGCGGCCGATGTACCGCTCCTCGATACCGCCACGCTCAACGCCGTCATCGCCACGCACATGGCAGGTCGCGGCGCCGCCGTCACCCTGACCAGCTTCATCGCCGACGACCCGACCGGGTACGGGCGCATCGTCCGCTCCGGCAAGTCGGTGAAGGCGATCGTCGAACACAAGGACGCGTCGAAGAAGCAACTCGGGATCACCGAGGTCAACGCCGGTGTGTACGCCTTCGACGCCGCCCTGCTGCGTCACGCGTTGACCAAGGTGTCCTCCGACAACGCCCAGGGCGAGTTCTATCTCACCGACGTCATCGCGATCGCCCGCAAAGCCGGCGGCACCGTGCGCGCGCACATCGTCGACGACCCGTACCTGGTCGCCGGCTGCAACGATCGTGCCCAGCTGTCCGATCTCGCCGCCGAACTGAACCGCCGCATCATCCGCGCACACCAGCTCGAAGGGGTCACCGTCGTCGACCCATCGAGTACCTGGATCGACGTCGACGTCGCCATCGCGCCGGACGTCACCATCGAACCGGGCACCCAGCTGCGTGGACGCACCACTATCGCCGAGGACGCCGTCGTCGGCCCCGACACCACCCTCACCGATGTCACGGTCGGCAGCGGCGCGCAGGTGATCCGCACCCACGGCAGCGAGGCGGTGATCGGCGACGGCGCCACCGTCGGGCCGTTCGCATACCTGCGTCCCGGTACGCAACTTGGAGAATCCGGCAAGATCGGCGCGTTCGTGGAGACCAAGAACGCCCGGATCGGCAACCACACCAAGGTTCCGCACCTGTCGTACGTCGGTGACGCCGAGATCGGCGATTACACGAACATCGGCGCGGCGAGCGTGTTCGTCAACTACGACGGTGTGAACAAGCACAAAACGGTGATCGGCTCCCACTGCCGCACGGGTTCTGACAATATGTTTGTCGCCCCTGTTCAGATCGGTGACGGCGTCTACACCGGTGCCGGAACGGTCCTGCGGGAAGACGTTCCGCCGGGGGCGCTTGCGGTGTCGGCCGGGTCACAGCGCATCATCGAGGATTGGGTGCCGCGCAAGCGCCCGGGAACTGCCGCAGCGAAGGCCGCCCTCGACGCCCTGCACCGCACCGGCGACGACGCAGAGTCCGACAATTCCACAAGCACCGACGCCTGACCCGGCACGACAGCCCCCACGCACCCCGACAGCCCCGAGTAGAAGAGATTCGATGTCCTGGACGACTGACAACCAGAAGAACCTGATGCTGTTCTCTGGCCGTGCCCACCCCGAACTCGCCCAGGCCGTCTCCGACGAGCTCGGCGTGAAGATCACGCCGCAGACCGCGACGGACTTCGCCAACGGTGAGATCTTCGTCCGGTTCGAGGAGTCGGTGCGCGGATCGGACGCCTTTGTGCTGCAGAGCTGCCCCAACCCGCTCAACCAGTGGGTGATGGAGGCGCTGATCATGATCGACGCCCTCAAGCGTGGCTCGGCCAAACGCATCAGCGTGATCTTGCCGTTCTACCCGTACGCCCGTCAGGACAAGAAGCACCGCGGCCGTGAACCGATCTCGGCCCGCCTCATCGCCGACCTGTTGAAGACCGCGGGCGCCGACCGCATCATCACCGTCGACCTGCACACCGACCAGATCCAGGGCTTCTTCGACGGTCCCGTCGACCACATGCATGCCCTCGGTCAGCTCGCGGGCTATGTCCGTGAGCACTACGGCACCGACAACATCTGCGTCGTCTCACCCGACGCCGGCCGCGTGAAGGTCGGCGAGAAGTGGGCCGACGCACTCAACGGCGCGCCGATGGCATTCGTGCACAAGACCCGCGACCCCGACGTACCCAACCAGATCAAGGCGAACCGTGTCGTCGGCGACGTGTCAGGTAAGACCTGCGTGCTGATCGACGACATGATCGACACCGGCGGCACCATTGCCGGCGCGGTGCGTGTGCTCAAGGAGGCCGGGGCCGGCGATGTCATCATCGCCACCACCCACGGCGTGTTCTCGCATCCGGCGGCTGAGCGGCTGGCCACCTGCGGCGCCAAGGAGGTCATCGCCACCGACACGCTGCCGATCCCCGAGGACAAGCGGTTCGAGAACCTGACGGTCCTGTCGATCGCCCCGCTGCTGGCGCAGACGATCCAGGAAGTGTTCGAGAACGGTTCGGTGACCAGCCTCTTCAACGGCAGCGCCTAGGACTCAGCCGGGGCGCCGCATCAGTACGAGGGCGGTGCCACCGGCGAGCAACAGCCCGACTCCTGCCGCCACACCGATACCGATGTAGCTCCTACTGCTGCTACTCGATCCCGGATCTCCGGCGGGCCTGGTGCCGCTGGTCTTGATCGGCGAGAACGCCGGACCCGCGTGGGCGATGAGAGCCGAGGTGTCGGCCGTCATGTTGTCGCACAGCGACGCTCCCCACTCGCCGGCTTTGGTGGTGACGCCACCCCCGGGCCAGCCGAGCACGATGGTCTGCGTCTGTCCCTTGGTCAGGGTGATCCCGCAGGCACCGGCAGGTGAGGCGCTGACGATGGTGATGATCTGGGGCATACGACGCTTGTAGCTGCGGGAGACGCGCACCACGCTGCGCGAACCCGTCGCGTCCTCGCGCACCGAGATCGGCGTGCCGACGATGATCGCACCGGCCCGGTCGGCGATCTGTTCGGCCGTTCCGGGCGCGCAGGTACAGGCGCATGCAGGATGTGTTCCGACGGTCGACGACAGCGCCACGCAGGCGGCGAGCCCCGCGATCAGCACAACGACCCGAGTCCACACGGTCCGGGATGTTCGGGTGAGATCGGCCATACCCGCCATCGTCGCCGAACCCGCGCGCCGCGCCCACTGTTCGCCGCCTATTGCTTCGGCCGAATGACTACCGTGGACTTCATGGACGCGACGATTTATCACAATCCGAAGTGCTCGACCTCACGCAACGCGCTCGCCCAGTTGCGTGAGGCCGGTATCGAGCCGACCGTCGTCAAGTATCTCGACACCCCGTACACACGAGAACAACTCACCGAGTTGCTGGCCGATGCCGGACTCACCCCGAGCCAGGCCGTCCGTAAACGGGAGGGTCTGTACAAGGAACTGGACCTGGCCGACAAATCCGATGAGGAGATCTTCGAGGCGATGCTCGAGCACCCGATCCTGGTGGAACGGCCATTTGTGGTGACCGTCAAGGGAACCCGGCTCACCCGGCCGATCGCGAAACTCGACGAGATCATCTGAGGATGCCGTCACAAACCCCACCGCACAGCTCCGGCATCGCAATAATCTCCTCGCCGGGGCCTATCGGTGGGGTTTGTGTTCAGAGTTCGGTGATCAACCTGACCACGGCATAGACCAGCCAGACGGCCAGCACCGCATATGTCAGCCGATGCCGGGCAATGGCCTCCAGCGCGGGCGCCGGCCGACTCCTGATCCGGCGCGCCACCACCACTGCCGTAAGCACCACGACGGCGACGATCAGCAACGGCCCGAAAATGTTGGCACCCAGCGCGGCGGCCCAGTCGCCGTGCATCGTATACACCCAGGATCGGGTCAATCCACAACCTGGACAAGACAATCCGGTCATCAACCGGAACGGGCACAGGATGGGCCCGTCCTCGATGTGTGCCGGTGATGCCACACTGGCGACCCCAATGCCCACGATTCCCGCGGCAGCCACCCACTCTGCACCGGACACCCGGGACAGTGAACGGGCCAGAGTGGGTGGCGTGGACGCGTTCGGCGCAGACATCGACCCGACCGGCTCAGGCCAGCGGACGGCCGTTGCTGTCGCGGAAGTTGCGCGTCGCGATCAGGATGATGTCGACCAGGTACCAGATGTAGAAGCCGCCACAGGTGAGCAGCTTCAGGATGCCCAGCCCGGTCTGGCCGACGTAGAAGCGATCCACACCGAAGTTGCCGAGGAAGATGGACAACAGCAGGGTGGTCAGCCATTCGGAGTTGGAGAACAAGCCCGGCACCTGACGTGCGGGAAAAGGATGCGGGCTGTCGGCGGACCTGACGAGAGTATCGCCCCGCAGCTGACCGGCGATCGCCATCTGCTGTAGTTGGGCATAGTCGATGGGCCCTTGTTCACTGCCCATCTGGTTGATGTAGAACAGCCCCGGAACCGGCTGATTCTGCTGCGGCGGCACGCCGAACTGGGCGTTCTTGTCGAATTCTGGCGGTTGATAAGTCATGAGCGCACATAGTAGTAGTTGCGTGGTGCGCAGTCGCGGGCGCGACGCAGGAGGCATCCGACCGGACGACACCGCACGTGGCGCTCATGTCAATCGAGGCGTTGGGCACGCGGTCGCCACCAGGCGGTCGGCGATGTGACTTTCACCCCGGCCGTGATCTAGCCTGGTTGACGTTGTCTCGGCGAGGGTGACCTGATCACCGTTATCGGCGCGGCCATCGTGACTCTCCTGCGAGATGCCTTCGCGCATCCCGGCGGTGTCCTGGTGTACGCGTTGTTCACCGCGGCAAGAACCGATCCCAAGGAGAGCATCATGTCGAACACCACCAAGCTCGCGGTCACCAACCGCTCCGGTAAGGGCAAGGGCGCCGCGCGCCGCGCCCGCCGCGAAGGCAATGTCCCCGCCGTGCTCTACGGCCACGGCACCGACCCGGTGCACCTGCTGCTGCCGGCCCGCGAGTTCGCCGCGGTCCTGCGCGCCAACGGCACCAATGCGGTCATCGACCTCGACATCGAGGGCACGAGCCAACTGGCACTGACCAAGCAGGTCGACGTGCACCCGATCCGCAGCTACATCGAGCATGTCGACCTGCTCGTGATCAAGCGCGGCGAGAAGGTCACCGTCGAGGTCAACGTCGTCATCGAGGGCGACGCCGCATCGGGCACCCTGGTCGTTCAGGACGCGAGCGTCATCGAGGTCGAGGCCGACGCACTGTCGATCCCCGAGCACATCGCCGTCAGCGTCGAGGGTGTGGAAGCCGGCACCGCCATCCACGCCGGTTCGGTCACCCTACCCGAGGGCGTGACCCTCACCAGCGATCCCGAACTGCTCGTCGTCGCCGTCAATGAGGCACCGCAGGGCTCCGACGAAGGCGATGCCGACGAGGCGGCCGCCGACGAAGCAGCCGAGTAGCTCGCATCTGAAGTGAAACTTATTGTCGGCCTGGGTAATCCCGGGCCCCAATACGAGAAGACCAGGCACAACGTCGGCGCGATGGTCGTCGACGTCCTGGTCGCCTCGGCGGGTGAGCGGTGGAAGGTGCACAAAAAATCCGGTGCGCAGGTCGCCACCGCCCGCCTCGCCGGGGAACCGGTCCTGATCGCCCGGCCCACCACCTACATGAACACCTCGGGTCAGCAGGTCGGCCCGCTGGCCAAGTTCTATTCCGTGGCGCCCGAAGATCTGATCGTCGTACACGACGAGCTCGATATCGACTTCGGTCTCGTCCGGCTCAAACGCGGTGGCGGTGAAGGCGGACACAACGGCCTGCGGTCGATCAGCGCGGTGCTCGGCACTCGCGATTACCTGCGGGTCCGCCTGGGCATCGGCCGGCCTCCGGGGCGGCAGGATCCGGCTGACTTCGTGCTCAAACCGTTTCCCGCCGCGGCAAAGGCCGACGTCGGACTTCTCATCGGAAACGGCGCGGAAGCGGCCGAGATCCTGGTCCGGCAGGGCCTAGAACCAGCCCAGAACATCGTGCACGCGTGGTGAAACCCGCCATCGGATCAGCGCGAATCGGCGATGCCGACCACCGGGCCTAGAATCATGTACCGATGACATCCGCATCGACGCGGACAGCAGCCTGGAGGTAGACGTGGCACAGATCGCAACCAAGACAGGGCAGCAGAACGTCGCGATGCTCGGCGTGGGTGCCTGCCGCCCCCAGCGCGTGATCACCAACGACGAGCTCTGCAAGACGCTGGATTCCACCGACGAGTGGATCTTCGAGCGCAGCGGTATCCGTTCGCGGCGATGGATCAGCGGTGACGAGTCCAACCGGTCGATGTCGGTGACCGCGGCTGAGCGGGCGATCGTCAACAGCGGTATCGACCGGTCGACGATCGACTGCGTCATCCTGGCCACCAGCACCTGGCCCACGATCACCCCGCACGGCGCCCCGTCGGTGGCCTCCGACCTCGGTATCAACGGTGTGCCCGCCTTCGACCTCGTCTCCGGCTGCGGAGGCTTCTGCTACGGAGTGTCGGTCGCGAGTGCGCTGATCAGTGCGGGCAGCGCCACCAACGTCCTGCTCATCGGTTCCGAGACCATGTCGCTGAGCCTGGACGTCACGTCGCGTTCGACAGCCTTCCTGTTCGGCGATGGCGCCGGCGCGGTGGTCATCGGTCCTGCCGAGGAGAACGGCATCTCCCCGACCGTGTGGGGCAGCGACGGTGAGAACGCCGCGGCCATCGGGCAGACCATCAACATCCCCGACTTCATCAACCCGGAGATCAAGGACAAGCCGGGGATGTTCCTCACGATGGAAGGCCCGCGTGTCTTCCGGTGGGCGGCGATCACCCTGCCCAAGGCGCTGTCGGGCGCACTCGATGTCGCGGGCCTGCACGCCGACGACATCGAGGTGTTCATCCCCCATCAGGCCAACGGCCGCATCAATGAGCTGATGAAGAAGAACCTGCGCCTGCGCGACGACGTCCCGGTCGCCAACGACATCGAGTTCACCGGCAACACCTCCGCCGCGTCGATTCCGCTGGCCATGGAGGAGATGCTCGCCACCGGCAAGGCCGAAGGCGGGCAGACGGCGCTGATGCTCGGCTTCGGCGCCGGCCTGTCCTACGCCGCGCAGGTGGTGACGTTGCCGCCCGCGCCGAAGATCACAAGTTTCGACGATCAGTAGATTTCACTCCATACGGACAGGTTCGGGTCCATGCTGGGAGATAGACCACTTTCGTCTTCCAGGAGGGCCGAGATATGCATCCCAGTACCCGGCAGCACAACAGTGCCCGACGCGTCGGTCGCACCCGGCAGGTCGCGATCATGGCGGCCTCCGTCGGTTTCGTCGGTGCGGTCGCGATTGTGGGCACACCCCCGGCACATGCCGCGGCACCACCGACGCTGCGGGTGGGCCTGTACAACGGCCCCGACGACTGGACCGGCTGGCAGTCGTCCGTCGACACCAAGAACAACCGCGATTGCCGGATGAGGGTGGCAGCGCCGCCTGCCGCAAAGTTGAACAGGAACGCCCCCATCAGTGGCAAGGGCAACTACGCGTGGCCGCAGAACTTCATCCCCGCCGGCCAGTATCGGCTGCAGGTCGTCTGCCCGACCGCCTCCTCACCGGCGATCAGCTTCTATTCGCCGCGCAGTCCGTTCAACGACGCGCGAACGATGTTCAGCAACTACACACGGGGTGTGTTCGGCATCTGACCGGGCGCGCCGGTCATCTGTGCGCCACACGGGCCCGACGCGACTGACCTGGCCGAAAGGTCAGGTAGACGACCACTGTGATATTCATTGCATCCAAGCACCGCTCCCACTTACCGGTAGGTAACAAAACCCCAGGACACGCCAGGCCGAGAGTTCTCAGAAGCCCGTCACCCGCCCCATATCCCCCGAACCTGTGCCACTTGTTCGGAGGAGTCTTGGTAACGCCGTCTTGACAGTTCACGATGTTCGACCAAGATAGGGACGTACGCCTCTAGGGGGCGTGACCCCCTGTTCGATCAACCACCGTTTCGATGATCCACCGTGTCCGGTCTGAGTCCGTGGGAGGAACTCTGTATGCGCGCTCGTAAGCCACGCCTTCGTGCGTCGGGCAAGCGCGAGAACGGCACAGGCATCTCGTCTGCAACCCATCCCGAGTGGCGCGACCCGCATAAGGGCCTGTGGCTGGCGGGACTGGTCATTCCGCTGACCCCGTTCATCGCCTGGGGGCTCGTCTCGTTGCTCGGCCCGGGTGTCTTCTGGCTGGCCGGACTGCTGACGATCGCCGTCGTCCCGTCGCTGGACCGCTTCTACGGACCCGACCGCAGCAATCCGCCGGACGAGATAATGAAGCAGTTGGAGAACTCGCGCTACTACAGGTGGTGCCTGGTTCCCTACATTCCACTCCAGTACGCGGGGCTGGTCCTGGCCTGCTACCTGTGGACCAACGCACCGATGGGCGTACCCGAACGCATTGCGCTGGCCACCACGGTCGGCGTTGTCGGCGGACTGGCGATCAACGTCGCCCATGAGCTCGGCCACAAGCGCACGAGCCACGAGCAGTGGCTGTCGAAGATCGCGCTCGCGCAGACCTGCTACGGGCACTTCTACGTCGAGCACAACTACGGTCACCACATCAGGGTCGCCACCCCCGACGACCCGGCGAGCGCACGTTTCGGCGAATCGTACTGGCGATTCTGGCCGCGCACGGTGTCCGGCACGTTCAAACTCGGCTGGCAGATCGAGAGCAAGCGGCTGCGGCGCCAGGGTAAGAGTGTGTGGACTCTGCGCAACAACGTACTCAACGCATGGGCGATGTCGGTGGTGCTGTACGTCGTGCTCATCGCGGTGTTCGGCTGGGCGGTGGTGCCGTACCTGATCATCCAGGCGGTGTTCGGGTTCTCGTTCCTGGAGATCGCCAACTACATCGAGCACTACGGCCTGCTGCGTGAGAAGCGCCCCGACGGCAAATACGTCAGGGTCGCCCCGCAGCACAGCTGGAACAGCGACTTCGTGATGAGCAACGCCATTCTGTACCACGTGCAGCGGCACAGCGATCACCATGCGCATGCCGGGCGCCGGTACCAGACACTGCGGTCGTTCGGTGATTCCACCCCGCAGCTACCCGGTGGCTACGTCTCGATGGGCGCCTGTGCGCTGATTCCGCCGCTGTGGCGCCGCGTCATCGACCAACGGCTCCTTGACTACTACGACGGCGACATCACGCGGGTCAACCGCGGCCATGTCGAGGATCCCGATCCCGTCGCCGATCGCGTCGCCTAGATTTGTCCGTGTCCTAGATTTGTCCGTCTCATCGACGGGCAAGTAGCCTCGTCGGGTGAGCACTGAAGGTCAGACGAGCACCGACCTCGCAGGTTCGCCGCTTCGCGGTGGGGACCGATCGGGCGGCGGGGGCGACGAATCGGGCCGGGTGGCCCGCGAGGTGCGCCGCCGCCGGACATTCGCCATCATCTCCCACCCCGACGCCGGCAAGTCGACGATGACCGAGGCGCTGGCGCTACACGCACGCATGATCAGCGAGGCCGGCGCCATCCATGGCAAGGCCGGGCGCAAGTCGACGGTGTCGGACTGGATGGAGATGGAGAAGGCACGCGGCATCTCCGTCAGCTCCACCGCGCTGCAGTTCAACTACTCCCCTTCGGGTTCGCCCGCGGCACCGCCGGCCGACCCCGACGCCACCTTCGTCATCAACCTTGTCGACACCCCCGGCCACGCCGACTTCTCCGAGGACACCTACCGAGTACTGACGGCCGTCGACGCGGCGGTGATGCTCATCGACGCCGCCAAGGGTCTCGAACCACAGACGCTGAAACTGTTCCAGGTGTGTCGCCATCGCGGCATCCCCGTCATCACCGTCATCAACAAGTGGGACCGCCCCGGCCAGACACCGCTGGAGCTGATCGACGAGATCACCGAACGTATCGGGCTGATCCCCACGCCGCTGTTTCTGCCCGTCGGTATCGCCGGCGACTTCCGCGGTCTGCTCGACAGGCAGACCGGTGAGTACGTGGCCTTCACCCGTACCGCCGGCGGCGCGAAGATCGCGCCCGAGGAGATCATGGACGCCGACTCCGCGTCGATACGCGAAGGCGACGAGTGGGAAACGGCCCTGGAGGAGAGCGAACTGCTCTCCGAGATGGGACAGGACCACGACCAGGAGATGTTCCTGGCCGGGCAGACCTCGCCGATGATCTTCGCCTCGGCGATGCTCAACTTCGGGGTGCGTCAGTTGCTCGAGGCGCTGGTCGCGCTCGCTCCCGCCCCGACCGGACGTACGTCGGTGAGCGGCGACGTCCGCGAGCCCGTCGACCCGTTCAGCGCTGTCGTGTTCAAGGTACAAGCCGGCATGGACACCAGCCACCGCGACCGGCTCGCGTTCATGCGCATCGTGTCCGGCGAGTTCGAACGCGGCATGGTCGTCACGCACGCGCAGACCGGTAAACCGTTCGCAACCAAGTACGCACAGGCGGTGTTCGGCCGTGACCGCTCCACGGTCGACCGTGCCTACCCCGGTGATGTGGTGGGTCTGGTGAACGCGATGACACTCGCCCCCGGCGATTCGCTGTTCACCGGTCCCAAGGTGCAGTTCCCGCCGATCCCGTCGTTCGCACCCGAACACTTCTCGTCGCTGCGGGCCACCACCGCCGACAAGTACAAACAGTTCCGCAAGGGGATGGACCAGCTCGACAGCGAAGGCGTCGTCCAGGTGCTGCGCAACGACCTGCGCGGCGACATGGCACCGGTGCTGGCCGCCGTCGGCCCGATGCAGTTCGAGGTGGTCACCGCCCGGCTCAAATCCGAGTTCAACGTCGATACGGTGATCGAGGGTCTCGGCTACTCGCTGGCCCGGCGCACCGACGAGGCGAGTGCCGCCGAACTGAACCGGCAGCGCGGCGTCGAGGTGTTCACCCGCACCGACGGCGCCCTGCTGGCCCTGTTCAGCGATAAGTGGCGCCTGCAGTTCGTGGAGAAGGAACACCCCGAGCTGACGCTCGCCCCGCTGGTGGCGGCAGCCGACTGACCTTCTGCGGACAAAAACCGCCCGGGAGAGCGCGGCCGCCGCGTATACACATCGACGGCCCGCTCGTGGGCGGTTCTTGGCCTCGGTCAGCTACTCACCGACGATGCGGCGCACCTCGGTCTGGTCGACGGCGTCGATCGCGGCCGGGGTGAACGAGGGGTTGCGGTCCTTGTCGACGAGCACCGCCCGCACACCTTCGGCAAAATCCGGGGTGGCGCAGATGCGGGCGCCCGCGCGTAGTTCCCGGTCCAGGCATTCGGCCAGGCTCGACGACTTCCCCGCCTCCAGCAGCGCCGCGGTGACCCACAGGCTGGTGGGTGAGGCGTTCCCGAGCAGCTCGAGCATCTCCTGCGCCCAGTCGTCGCCGACCGCGCCCTGTAGCCCTCCGACGAGGGCGTTGAGGTCGGAATCGCTGAAGTACTCGGCGATGCGGCGCAGCGGCAGATCGGATTCGACCGGGGCCGACCGTGGGCGCAGCGCATCCCCCAGCGAGACCCCCGCGCGGATGTCGCCGGCGAGTGCGGGCAGATCGGCGGCCTTCACGTGGTGCGTGGCCAACCCGACGGCGACGGCGTCCGCACCGTGCAGCCGGGCACCGGTCAGGCCCAGCCACAGTCCGACGCCGTCGGGCAGACGTGGCAGGAAGTAGGTGGCGCCGATGTCGGGGAAGAACCCGATCGCGGTCTCGGGCATCGCGATCAACGCGTTTTCGGTGACGATGCGGATCTCACCGTGCACCGAAATGCCCAGTCCCCCACCCATCGCCGCGCCGTCGATAAGTGCGACATACGGTTTGGGATATTCAGCGACCAACTGATCGAGCCGGTACTCCGCGGTGAAATACGCCTCGATGGCCTCCGGTTCACCGTCGAGCGCATGCTGCCGGATGGCGCGGATGTCGCCGCCGGCGCAGAACGCGCGGGGATGCGTCGAGGTGACCAACACCGTTTCGATCGCATCGTCATCGCCCCAGGTCAGCAGGGTCTGATACATCTCGTCGATCATGCTCTGATCGAGCGCGTTGAGAGCTTTCGGCCGGTCGAGGATGATCTCGCCGACCCCGTTGGCGACGGTGGTCCGGATGAACGACATGCCTACAACGCTAGTAAATCGGTGGTTACGGCGCAGCGGCCGGTCTACCGTGGGGACCCGTGAGTCCAGGGGCCTGACCGCTCCGGGGTGTGACAACACCCGGACCACAGCCATCTGTCACCGGCCCTAGTACTACAGCCGGACTTAGCGATTTCATGTTTGTGACCTGCGGTTTTGGTGG
>NZ_CALLZT010000163.1:0-5680 GCF_937858515.1 uncultured Gordonia sp.
TCAGTCGCGGTTGCCGGACTCCATGTCGTCGGGGTTCATCAGGCCGTCGCGGGCACGTTGCTCCTGATAGACCAGGCGGCCGATGCGGTGGGCCACCACCGGGGCGGTGATCAGCGCGAACATCGCGGCCAGCACCAGCATGCCGACGTCGATGTGGTCGCTGCCGAGGCGGATTGCCGAACCGGTGAGGATCAGCAACAGGCCGAACGTCTGCGGTTTGGTGGCCGCGTGCATCCGGGACAGGGTGTCGGGGAAACGGATCAGACCGATCGCGGTGGTCAGCGCCAGCACCGACCCGGTCACCAGCAGCACCGACGAGACGACGTCCCAGATCATGACTGATCGTCCCGCACCCGGAATCGGGCGATCGAGATCGACCCGATGAAACTGAGCAGGCTCAGCGCGACGATCGCCGGGATCACCGTCGAATCACCGCTGTAGGCGGCCCACGCCGCGAGCCCGCACATACACAACGCCACCAGCACATCGAGGGCGACGACCCGGTCCAGCGACGTCGGGCCCATCAGGATGCGGGCGCTCGTCAGCACCGCCGAGATGAGCAGCAGGACGGTCACGACCGTCCACACGATCGTCATGACTGTCCCTCCTGCTTGTCGTGTCCCTGCTTGTCGTGTCCCTGCTTGTCGTGTCCCCGCTTGTCCAGGCGCCGCCGAGCCTGCTGCGAGACGTGATGGAACTCGTCATCGATGCCGTGGTAGGGGCTCGGATGCCATTCGCTGTCACGCTCGAACGCCCGGATGAAGGCCCGCTCCACCCACGCCACCGATTTGTAGAACGCCTTGACGCGGGCCTCGCTGCGGACGTCGAAGATATGCACGTACAGCATGCGGCGGCGATGGTCGATCTCCAGCACCATCGTGCCCGGCACCAGGTTCATATAGTCGACGGCCAGCGTGAGCACCATGTCGGACTTGATGGCCACGCGCACCCGCACCACCGCGCCCAGCGGAGGTTTGCCCGGGCGGATCGCGGCCCACGCGACCTGTGCGCTCGACACGCAGAAATCGACCATGAGCCGGGCGACGATCTGCAGCAGCACGAACGGGTGCAGCCGGCCCTCGACCGGCACGCGGGGCAGCGGCAGCAGGATCATGATCGCCAGCGCCACCCCGATACCGCCGAGCACGTTAGCCCACGAGATGGTGCCCCACAGCAGCACCCACACCGACGTCAGCCAGGTGATCGTCCACAACCGGACCGCGACCTCGCGGGCGTCGCCGCCGAGCCATTTGGGCAGCCGGATCTTGCCGTGCAGCCATACCCAGAACCCGAGGACGGCCCACGCGACCACCAGGAACGACAGCCGCCACACATTGATCAGCGCCGACCGGATCGGTCCCTTCTTGGCCACCGGATAGCGTTCTGCCAGTGCCGAACGCAACTCCTCCCGCTTCGACGTCCTGCCCGGATCGGCCGGCATCTGCCCGCTCACTGACCGTCACCTCCGAGAACTGCTTCGACATACACGCCCCGGTCGACGACGTTCTCGGCTGCGCGGTCGGTGAAGTCGAAGATCGGGCCGGCCCAGATCGTCAGCACCAGACCGGCCGCGACCATCGCCGCCGTCGGCAGCACCATGCCCAGCGGCATCCGGCCCACGTCCTCACGTTCGTCGAAGGCGATGTCGTCGGCGCTCTCGTCGATCAGGGCCGACGGGGTGACGTCGGCGAGGTCGCCTTCGGGGGCGTCGGCGCGGGGCCGCCAGAAGCCTTTGGTCCAGATGCGGGCCATCACGTACAGCGTGAGCAGGCTCGTCACCACCCCGCCGCCGATGAGCACCCATGCCAGCACCGAGCCGTCCTCGCCGCCGGCCTCCAGCAGCGCGACTTTGCCGATGAACCCGGAGAACGGGGGGATACCGCCCAGGTTGAGCGCGGGGATCAGGAACAGCACGGCCAGCACCGGGCTGGCGATGAGACCGCCGAGCCTGCGCAGCGACGCAGACCCGGCCTGCCGCTCGATGAGTCCGACCACCAGGAACAGCGTCGTCTGCACCAGAATGTGGTGCGCCACGTAGTAGATGGCCGCCGACATGCCGATCTTCGACGACAACGCGATTCCGAACACCATGTAACCGATGTGGCTGACCAGGGTGAACGACAGCAGACGTTTGATGTCGGCCTGCGCGATCGCGCCCATGATGCCGATCAGCATCGTCGCCAGCGCCGCGATGAGCAGCACGTTGTCCATCGAGCCGCCCGGGAACAGCAGCGAATGGGTGCGCATGATCGCGTACACGCCGACCTTGGTGAGCAGGCCCGCGAACACAGCGGTCACCGGGGCGGGGGCGGTCGGATACGAGTCTGGCAGCCACGTCGACAGTGGGAACACCGCGGCCTTGATGCCGAAGGCCACCAGCAGGACCGCGAACAGCGCGTTGCGGGTGCCGTCGGGGACGTCGTCGAGGCGCACCGCCATCTCGGCGAGGTTGAGGGTGCCGGTGGTGGCGTAGGCGAACGCGATGCCCGCCAGGAAGATCAGCGACGACACCATCGACACCATCACGTACGACGCCCCGGCGCGCACCCGCTCGGAACTCGCTCCCAGCGTGAGCAGCACGAAGCTCGCCGCCAGCAGCACCTCGAACGAGACGAACAGGTTGAACAGGTCACCGGCGAGGAACGAGTTGCACACGCCCGCGGTGAGGATCAGATACGACGGCAGGAAGATCGACACCGGCTGTCGGGTGCTGGTGCCGTCGCGGATACCCTGGCCGATCGCGTACAGCACCACGCATAGCAGCACGATCGTCGACACCACCAGCATCAGCGCCGACAACTGGTCGACGACCAGCGTGATGCCGAGCGGGCCGTTCGGGTAACCCTTGTCGCCCCAGCCGCCGATCATCACCGCGAACGTGCCGTGTTCGCCGGTCAGATACAGCATCAGGCACGATGCGACGAACACCGTGGCCAGCGCGACGACGGTGACGGCGCGCTGGAAACGGGGACTGCGCCCGCGCAGCAGGGTCAGGGCGGCGGCGATCAGCGGGACCAGTGCCGGCAGCGTGACCAGCACCGGTATCCATGAACTCTGCGGAGTCACGAGGCACCCCCCGCCGGGTTGTCGCGACCGGGTACCTCACCGGCGGATTCGGAGCCGGTGCGCCGCGGATCCTCGTCGGACATCTCGTCGCGGAAGTCGCCGGAGCTGGCCGGGATCAGGTCGGTCTCTATCTGGTCCTGGTGCAGGGCCTCGAACTCCTCGGGGGTCAGCGGGTTGCCGTCGTCGTCGTACAGGTCGCCGGCCGCGGTGTCGGCGAGAGTCACCGGGTCGTCGGTACGGTCGCGGTCGGGGGCGTCCGACAGCGAACCCTTCACGATCTTGACGTCCTCGGTGTCGTCGGACACCTCGTCGTCGTCGCGGTTGAGCACGAACAATCGGTAGACCATGGCCAGCACGAATGCCGCCACGCCCATGGTGATGACGATCGAGGTCAGCACCATCGCCTGGGCGAGCGGGTCGGCGTCACCGCCCTGCCCGGTCGAGGTGCGGCCTTTGATCGGTGGGTCGCCGGGCCCGCCGGAGACGACGACGATCATCAGGTTGATCGCGTTGCCGCACAGCAGCAGGCCCAGCAGCATCCGAACGAGGCTGCGTTCGGTCAGCAGGTAGGCACCGCATGCCGCCAGCACGCCGACGACGATGAGAAGTCCGAGGTTGATGCTCACCGGCTCACCCCGCCCGCCGGTGCCGCCCCGGTGTCGGCGGGGTCCAGGCCCGGGCCGGCTTCCGGCGTGAATCGGGGTGCCGCGGGACTGTTCGGTTCGGCGACGTTCTCCACGTCCAGACGTGCGCCGAGGCTACGCAGTACGTCGAGGACCAGCCCCACGACGATCATGTATATGCCGAGGTCGAAGAACAGGGCCGTCACGAGCTTGACGTCGCCGAGCAGCGGCAGTGTGACCTTGAACACCGCCGACGAGAGCGCGGGCGCACCCAGCAGCAGCGATATCGTCGCGGTGGCCGCCGAGATGGCCAGCCCGGCACCGAGGATGCGTCCGGGTTCCAGCGGCAGTGCTTCACCGAGTTCGTAGCGGCCACCGGCCAGGTAGCGCAGCACCAGCCCCAGCCCCATCGTCAGGCCGGCGGCGAAACCACCGCCCGGCGAGTTGTGACCGGCCCAGAAGAAGTACACCGACAGCACCACGATGGTGGGGAAGATGAGCCGGGTGGTCGCCTCCAGCACCATCGACCGGTGTCGCGGGTCGCGCAGGTCGCTGCCGAGCAGCCAGGTGGTGCGGTCCGGGGGAACGTCGTCATAGTCCGGTGCCCCGGTCGGTCCGCTGCGGGTGGCCGTGCCGTCGCGAGTGGCGTCGGCGACCCGGGGTGCGGCACCGAAGCGGCGGTTGCGGAACACCAGCGACGCCACGCCCGTCGCGGCGACGATCAGCACCGAGATCTCGCCGAGGGTGTCCCAGGCGCGGATGTCCACCAGCAGCACGTTGACCGCGTTCGCGCCGTGGCCGAACTCGTAGGCGGCCGCGGGGAGGTCGATGTGCAGCGGCTGATCCGAGCGGGCGGCCGCCGCGAACAGGCCGATCACCACCAGGGCGGCGCCGAATGCCACACCGAGCAGGGCACGGGCCGTCTTGAAGCCGGTCGCGTGCCGCGGTTCGGGTTCGGCGGGAAGTTTGCGCAGCACCAGCACGAAGATCACCAGGGTCAGCGTCTCGACGAGGAACTGGGTCAGTGCCAGGTCGGGCGCGCCGTACAGGGCGAACAGGGTGCCGCAGCCGTAACCGGTGACACCGACTACGAGCGTCGCTGCCAGCCGGTTGCGCAGCACGGTTGCGGCGAGCGCGGCGGCCACCATGATGCCGCCGACGACCACCTGTGAGGCGGCGTCGAAGCCCGCGATCTCGAGTGAGGTGCGCGCACCGGTGAACAGCACCACCAGCGGCAGGATGATCATCGTCGACAGGATCACGCCCTGGGTGATGGGCAGCGAACCACGCTGGGTGTTCCGGGTCAGCAGCAGTGACAGGGTGTCGGCGCCGCGCAGCGTCGCATCGTACATGCGGTCGGCGTTGAGCAGCGGCCGGAACCCGAACACCCGCTCGCGCAGGCGTCGGACCAGCAGGAACAGGGCGGCGCCGGCCACGATCACGATGATCGAGAACACCACCGGAAGCCCGAATCCGTGCCACATCGCCAGGTGTTCGAGTTCGTGACCGTATGACGGCAGGGTCTGCGCGTGCGGTTCGAGCAGTGAGCCGATCGGTCCGGCGGCGAATCCGGCGGCGACACCGGCGACCGCGAGGACAGTCGGGGCCAGATAGAACAGCGGACCGGGCGGATGCATCTTGACGACGGCGGCGCTCGGCTCGGTGCGTACCTTGCGGCCGAACGCGCCCCACAGGAACCGGGTGGTGTAGGCGAAGGTGATCACCGAGCCGATCAGTATCACGATGTCGACGGTGTGGGTCTGCCAGGTCGCGAGCGCACCCGAACCCCACACGGCCGCGAACGCGGTCTCCTTGCCCACGAAACCCATCGTGAACGGCAGCCCGGCCATGCTCGCTCCGGCGACGGCCGAGATACCCATCAGGACGGGCAGCCGCTCACCGAGGCGCGCCAGCTTGCGCACGTCGCGGGTGCCGGTGGAGTGGTCGATGATGCCGACGACCATGAACAGCGCCGCCTTGAACATGGCGTG
>NZ_CALLZT010000164.1:0-2614 GCF_937858515.1 uncultured Gordonia sp.
GCCAAGGCCAAGATCCGGCAGTGGTTCGCCAAGGAACGCCGCGAGGAAGCGCTCGAATCCGGCAAGGACGCCATCGTCAAGGAGGTCCGGCGCGGCGGCCTGCCGATCCAGCGGCTGATGAACGCCGAGTCGATGGCCGCGATCGCCAAGGAACTGCGCTACGCCGACGTCAGCGGCCTGTACACGGCGGTCGGCGAGAACCATGTCTCGGCCCGGCACGTCGTCAACAGGCTGGTCGCGATCCTCGGCGGCATCGACGACGCCGTCGACGCGATCGCCGAACGCTCGACACCGTCGACGCTGCCGACCCGTGGCCGCCGTGGCGGCGATGCCGGGGTCATCGTGTCCGGCATCGAGAACGTGGTCGCCAAGCTCGCCAAATGCTGCACCCCGGTCCCCGGCGACGAGATCATGGGGTTCGTGACCCGCGGTGGCTCGGTCAGCGTGCACCGCACCGACTGCACCAACGCGGCAGCGCTGCGCGAGCAGCCCGAGCGGATCATCGAGGTCACCTGGGCGCCGTCACCGGAGTCGGTGTTCCTGGTCGCGATCCAGGTTGAGGCACTGGACCGGCACCGGCTGCTCTCGGACGTCACCAAGGTACTGGCCGACGAACGCGTCAACATCCTGTCCGCATCGGTCACCACCAGCCGCGACCGGGTGGCCGTCAGCAAGTTCACCTTCGAGATGGGCGACCCCAAACACCTCGGCCACGTGCTGAACGTGGTGCGCAACGTCGAAGGTGTCTACGACGTCTACCGCGTCACCTCCGCAGCCTAGGTCCGCCGAGCCCCGCCGATCACCTCGATCGGCGGGGTGGTGCCGTCAGTTCTTGACGGTGGCGGTGGTGATCTTGACCGGCAGCTTCGGTGCGCCGTCCTCTTTGCTGCCTGAGGCGCCGGGCACGATGCCGCCCTTGGCCACCTTGTCGAGCACCGCCAGCCCGGCCTCGTCCACGGTGCCCACCACCGCGTAGTCCGAGGGCAGCGTGCTGTCGCCGATCACGAGGAAGAACTGGCTCGACCCCGAATTGGCCTGGCCGTTGTTGGCGATGGCGATCGTGCCGCGCGGGTAGGTGACGGCCTGCTGACCCATCGCGTTGGGTGCGCCGCTCGGCTTGAGATCGGTGGGCGGCTCGTCCGGGCTGGTCCAGCCGGGACCACCCATGCCGGTGCCGGTCGGGTCGCCGCACTGGAGCACCTTCAGCGACGTGCTGGCCGTCATCCGGTGGCAGGACGAGTCGTCGAAGAACTTGCCGCGGATCAGATGCTCGATCGCACCGGTGTTGCAAGGGGCCGAGTCGCGTTTGAGCGTGATCGGGATGGAGCCCTGGCTGGTTTCGAACACTGCCGCCAGCGTGCCCTTCTTGAGTTGCTTGTCACCGGGCTTGGGGGCTGGCCGCTTCTTGGCCAGGTAGTCCTGGATCTGCTTGTTGTACTCGACGACCTGCTTGCGGTACTCGTCGCGCTGCTCGGCCGGGATCTGCTCCGGCGGATCGACCGGCTGGGCCTTCGGATCTTCCTGCGGCCCCCACGCGCACGCGGTCCAGCGTTCCTTCTCGCGGTCGTCGGACACCTTCTTGACCACCAGACCGGTGATCGTGCCCGCCACGATGACGACGATCGCGACGGACACACCGATGATGGTCATCCGGCGTTTGCGTGCGGCGCGCTGCTCGGTTTCCAAACGCTCCTCGAGCTTGCGTTTGGCCGCTTGTCGGCGCTCCTCGTTGGTCGACACGCTGGTGAACCCTCCTGTGGACGTCGGCATACTCGACTCGCCAGTTTGCCAGCAGTACCTGAGAGTAAGGAACGGCGGGTACGGCGCGCCGTACCCGCCGGACCCGGCCACCGATCCCCCTGCGACAATGAGCCGATGCTGATCACCGGATTTCCGGCCGGAATGTTCCAGACCAACTGCTATCTGCTCGCCCCGCAGCCCGGCGGGCAGGCAGTGATCATCGACCCCGGTCAGGATGCCGCGCCCCAGGTCAGGGCGCTGCTGGCCGAACACGACCTCACCCCCGCGGCGGTACTGCTGACGCACGGACATCTCGACCACACGTGGAACGCCACCGAATTGTGTGACGAATTCGCCATCCCGGCCTACATCCACACAGCCGACCGGCCCATGCTCACCGACCCTGGGATGGGCCTCGGGCGTGCGTTGGGACAGCTGATCGGCGACACCGAGTTCACCGAACCACGCCAGGTTGTCGAGTTCGCCGACGGCGAGAACGTCGAGATCGCCGGGATGCGGTTCACCGTCGACCTGGCCCCCGGTCACACCCAGGGTTCGGTGCTGCTCGGCATCGACGTCGAGGTGCCTGCCGACGAGGACGGGCACGACTCGGGGCAGGTGACCACAACGGTGCCGGTGTGCTTCTCCGGCGACGTATTGTTTGCCGGGTCGATCGGCCGGACCGATCTGCCCGGCGGCGACCACGATCAGTTGCTCGAATCCATCGAGAAGAAGCTGCTGCCGCTACCCGACGAGACTCAGGTGCTACCCGGCCACGGACCCCAGACCTCCATCGGCCGCGAACGCGCCACCAACCCGTTCCTGCTCGGGATCGGGACCGAGAAGAAGGGACGATTCGGACTGTGAGCGCCGA
>NZ_CALLZT010000165.1:0-10157 GCF_937858515.1 uncultured Gordonia sp.
CCTCGTCGGGGATGATCGGTACGATGCGGTGGCCGATCTCCTTGTCGCGCAACAGATCCTTGAAGATCCGGACCAGTGCCATGGTGGTGGCGACGTGCTGTTTGCCCGACCCCTTGCCCGCGGTTTTCAGTGCTCGCGAGACGTCGGGATGCAGCGGCTTGGCGGTGGTGCGCCGGCTCGGCAGGAAACCGCCGAGCGACTTGCGCCGGTCGAGCATGTACTTGATCTCGGGGGCGTCCGGCCCGGGGTGGTAGTACGGCGGCAGGTACGGATTCTCTTCGAGCTGGGCGTCGGTGATCGGGATCCGGGTACTGTCGCGGAAATCCTTGAGATCGTCGAGGGTCAGCTTCTTCATCTGATGGGTCGCGTTGCGGCCCTCGAAGTGCTTGCCGAGTGTGTAGCCCTTGATGGTCTTGGCCAGGATCACCGTCGGCTGGCCCTTGTGCGCCATCGCCTTGGCGTAGGCGGCATACACCTTGCGGTAGTCGTGGCCGCCGCGTTTGAGATTCCAGATCTGTTGGTCGGTGAGGTTCTTGACCAGATCCTTGGTGCGCGGGTCGCGGCCGAAGAAGTGCTCGCGCACGAACGCGCCGTCGTTGGCCTTGTAGGTCTGGTAGTCGCCGTCGGGGGTGGTGTTCATCAGATTCACCAGGGCGCCGTCGCGATCGGCGTGCAGCAGTGCGTCCCACTCCCGGCCCCACACCACCTTGATCACGTTCCAGCCGGCGCCGCGGAAATACGACTCCAGCTCCTGGATGATCTTGCCGTTGCCGCGGACCGGGCCGTCCAGACGCTGCAGGTTGCAGTTGACGACGAAGGTCAGATTGTCGAGGCCCTCGAGCGCGGCCAGGCTGGCGTAGGCGCGTGACTCCGGTTCGTCCATCTCGCCGTCGCCGAGGAAGGCCCACACGTGCTGGTCGGAGGTGTCCTTGATGCCCCGGTCGTGCAGGTAGTGGTTGAACCGGGCCTGGTAGATCGCGTTCATCGGGCCCAGGCCCATCGACACCGTCGGGAACTCCCAGAACTCGGGGAACAGGTGTGGGTGCGGATACGACGGCAGGCCGCCGCCGAGCCCGGCGTGGCTGTGCTCCTGGCGGAATCCGTCGAGACGATGGGTGTCGATGCGGCCTTCGAGGAAGGCACGCGCGTAGATGCCGGGGGATGCGTGTCCCTGGATGAAGATCTGGTCGCCGCCGCCGGGATGCTCCTTGCCGCGGAAGAAGTGGTTGAAACCGACCTCGTACAGCGACGCCGACGACGCGTAGGTGGAGATGTGGCCGCCGACCCCGACGCCCGGACGTTGCGCGCGGTGCACCATGATGGCCGCGTTCCACCGGATGAACTGCCGGAACTTGCGTTCGAGATCCTCGTCGCCGGGGAACCACGGCTCGTTCTCGGTGGGGATGGTGTTGACGTAGTCGGTGGAGGTCAGCGCCGGGATGGAGACGTGTTTCTCGTTGGCGCGCTCGAGCATCCGCAGCAGCAGGTAGCGGGCCCGTGCCGGACCCGCGGCAGTGAGCAACTGGTCGAACGAGTCGAGCCACTCACCGGTTTCTTCCGGGTCGATGTCCGGCAGATACGATGCGACGCCCTCACGGATGACCCGCACGCGGTTATTGGCGGTCTCGGTGGTGGGTGTCGACTGATCCAACTGGTCGGTCACGGTACTGACAGCTCCTTGGTGTCTCGGCCGGCGGACAGGTGGCCACCGGCGACTCAAATCTGCTGACCTCGGCCGGGACCGAGCTCAGTGATCGTGCTGCGGATTGATCGTGCTGTGGTTGATCAAAGGACCCGACGCGTCATGTGTGAGCCACGCCGACTCCATTCCTTATCGTGCCCCATTTCGCACCCACCGTCGTTGTTACCGAGCAGTACGCGACATCGGTCACCGGAATTGCCGTAAATCTGTCCGCAGGTCGCCTGTGCGTGTTGCACGCGTGACCTTTAGGCTGTTCCTATTGTCAGATGTCGCCGGGCGGATGTCCTGGTGAGTTCTCATGTAGTCAGAACTGCATGTAGCGAGAGCTGGGAGGTCGCACGCGGTGGTTGCCGCCACAGAGTCCGGTACCGATGAATCCGGTGGTCCCGACGAAGACGGCGCGGTTCAGGTCGGCCGTAAGCTGGGATTCACCCTCGGCATGGTCGTGCAGGAACGCGGCTGGGACGAAGACACCGACGACGATCTCCGTATCGCCATCGAGGACGCCATCGACGCCGAAATGCTCGACGAGGACTCCGACGATGTCGCCGATGTCGTCGTCCTGTGGTGGCGCGATGACGACGGCGACCTGGTCGACGGTCTGATCAACGCGATAGCCCCCCTCGCCGACGACGGTTTCGTCTGGGTGTTCACCCCGAAGACCGGCCAGGACGGCTACGTCGACGCCGCCGACATCTCGGAGGCGGCCTCCACAGCAGGCCTCACGCAGACCAGCGTCGTCAACTTCGGCACCTGGTCGGGTTCGCGTCTGGTGCAACCTAAATCGCGCACCGGCAAACGAGCATGAGTGGTCCGCTCGCAGTAGGCGAGCAGGCGCCCGAATTCGAGTTGCGTGACCAGAACATGCAGAAGGTGGCGTTGTCGTCGCTGCGTGCCGACCGCCGCGTGCTGCTGGTGTTCTTCCCGTTGGCGTTCACCGGAACCTGCCAGGGCGAGCTCGGCTACATTCGCGACAACCTCGACGCGTTCAGCAACGACGACGTCACCACCGTCGCCATCTCCGTCGGGGCATCGCCCACGCACAAGGTGTGGTCGTCGGCGCAGGGATTCCTGTTCCCGATCCTCTCGGACTTCTGGCCGCACGGAGAAGTGGCGCAGGCGTACGGGGTGTTCAACGACGTCAGCGGCTACGCCAACCGCGGCACCTTCCTCGTCGACCGCGACGGCACCATCGCCTTCGCCGACGTCATCGGCCCCGGCGAGTCCCGGGACGACTCCGTCTGGACCAAGGCCCTGGCCGCGGTCTGAGCCCCGGTCTGCCCACGAAACTCCGCGTCTTGCCTCGCTGAGCGACACAAGACGCGGAGTTTGCGTCGGGGCGTCAGTGGTGGCCGCCGCCGTGGGCCTTGTGGAAGGCCATCACCTCCCGTGGCAGGACCACGAACGGCCGCATCATCGTGTGATCCTCATGGTCGAGGATGTGGCAGTGGTACATGAAACTGCCGGTCGCGCCGGTGAAGTCGCCCAGCACCTTGACCCATTCACCGGGTTTGATCAGGTAGGTGTCCTTCATGCCCTGGTGGGTCGGGGTGATCGCTGAGTCGGCGGGAATCGGCAGGACGCCCGTTGTGCCGTTGTCGGCGTTCCAGCCGTCGTCACCTAGCGCAGCCAGGTCCCACTGACCGCGTTCGATCATCTGGAACTGCGTCATGTGGATATGGAACGGGTGTGGTGGGCCGCCCAGATGAAGGATGTTCCACACCGCCCAGCTGCCTTCGGCGAACACGATGCTGTTCGCGTCGTCGAAGAGCTTGGCCGTCGGGACGAACCGGAGAACCGTCTGTTCGGCAGGTGGCAGATCCTTGTCCCGCGGATCGATGAGCTTGATGAGATCCTTGCCGGGGGACGGCTCCTTGCTGTCGAGCTGCCGTAGCTCCCAGAGTTCGGGATGCCCTCCGCCGCCTGGCCCCGGCGGGATGAGCGCCACCCAGAAATGCTCATGCGAGTGGATCGTCTGTGACCCCACCTGAAGGTCGGTGCCCACGTGGAGATAGCGACGATAGTCGGGATTCAGTTCTACGGGTGGTTCCCAGTGGGTGTCGGTGGGCGAGGCGGTTTTGCCGACGACGAACTGCATGATCGTCGCATCCGCCCGGCCCTGATCGGCGTTGATGAATGCGTTCTGCTCATTGCGCAGTTCGAGAGTCTTTCCCGCCAGCGACCGGAAGTCGATCAGGACGTCGTATCGTTCGGCCGGACCCACCTCGAGCGTCGACACCGGAATCGGGGCCGGAAGCAGTCCGCCGTCGGTGCCGATGACGGTCATCGGCGTCACGCGTACGGGGACGAAACCGTTGCTCGCGTCGGCGTTGTTGGCCGGGGAGTTCGGCGGCGCGGATTCGTCGGTCGTGTCGTGTACGGCGAGCGTGAGCGTGCGGGTACTGCAGGCATTGAGAATCCGCAGACGATACCAGCGGGGCTTGACCTTCTTGGTGGGCCAGACCTTGCCGTTGACGAGGTTGAACGGTCCGCTCACGGGGATCTCGGTGTCCACCGGCGCGCCCTCCGCGCCGACCGCGACGACGCCGGCCTGCTTGTAGAGAGGCCGGCCCGTGAAACTCGTCTCGCCTGGTTGTTTCGGTACGTATGTCTCGAAGTTGCGGTCGGTGATCATCAACGGCAGCTCGTACGGGCCCGACGGGAGCGTCAGCGACGCCTCGTTGGTATCGCGGAGGAGGTAGAAGCCGGCAAGCCCCGCATAGACATTGAAGCGGGTGACCGCCATCGCGTGATCGTGGTACCAGAGCGTCGCCGACTCTTGTCCGTTCGGGTACAGCACGCGCGTACGTCCACCTGTCATGGTGACGTTGTGGGACCAGCCGTCGTTGTGGCCGTTGGTGAGTGCGCCGTGCAGATGCACCACGGTGGCTCCGGTGAGGTCGTCCGTGCCTGCGAGTGCGGGAAACGAGTCGGCTGCGCTGCCGGCAGGGTCCAGCTTGACCGCACGGCCGCCGGGGGTCATGGCTGTTGTGGTCGTGGGGGGAGCGCCTGTGGTGGTCGGGGGTACCCGGACAACGTCGTAGGGGAGGGTGGCCGGCTGCCCGTCGTCGTTGAACAGGTCGTTCACCCAGTCGATCGCGGCGGGGGTGTCGCGCTCGACCTCGATCGTGGGTCCGGGGATCTGGCCCTCGTAGGCCCACACATCGGTTTTCGGAAGGTCACGGTGGAACCGGTGACGACCCACCTGTGCCCGGATACTGATCGCGCAGTGTTCGTCGGCGCCGGCCGGGATCGTGATGACCTTGGGGATCGGGAGTTCGTCACGGAACTTGCGCAGTCCGAGCCGGGATGTCACGACATTGTCGTCGGGCGTGGCATCCGCTGCCGCCTTCGCGGTGATCGGGACGTCGAGTTCAGTTGCGGGCCGGTCGGCGGTGGGTGCGCTCATGGCGAGATCCTTCTGGTGATCGATGCCGGTTACTGACATCAACCACGGTGGTTCTCCGCGGAGTTGAGCGCACGAGTAGCGCGGTACCCGAATGTCGGGTGTGGGACTACCTGTATCGAATGCCAAGGTGGATCAACGGCAGAACTCCGTACTGCGTTCGGCCGGAACGCAGTACGGAGTCCTCAGGAAAGTGGGTCCGTCAGCCGATGTCGGTTTCGGTTCCGGGGGTGACCTGACGGAGGCCGCGGTAGGCGTCGGCGGGGGTCATCGTGCCCGTGACGACGCCGGCGACGGTCTCGGCGATCGGCATCGCGACGTTGAACTCGTTGGCGAGCTCGAGGACCGTCGGGGCCGTCTTGGCGCCCTCGGCGACCTGTCCGAGTTCGGCGACGGCCTCCTCGGTGGTCTTGCCCTGGGCGAGCAGTTCGCCGAGCCGGCGGTTGCGCGAACGGGGACTCATGCAGGTGGCCATGAGGTCGCCGATGCCGGTCAGGCCGGCGAACGAACGCGGATTGGCCCCCATCGCCTCGCCGAGCCGGGTGATCTCGGCCAGCCCGCGGGCCAGGACCATCGCCCGGGTGTTGTCGCCGACGTCGAGACCGTCAGCCATGCCGCTGGCGATCGCGACGATGTTCTTCAAGATGCCGCCGAGTTCGCAGCCGAGGACGTCGTCGTTGCGGTACACGCGAAACACCTTCGAGGTGAACAACGGTTGCAGCGCTGTGGCCACCCGCTCGTCCTCGGTGGCGATGACGGCGGCCGCGGCCTTGCCCTCGGCCACCTCACCGGCGATGTTCGGTCCGGCGAGCAGACCGACAGGGTGGCCGGGGAGGCTCTCGGCGATCACCTCGGTCGGCCGGCGCCGGCTACCGGGCTCGAGTCCCTTGGCCAGCGAAATTGCCGGAACCCACGGCCGGAGCTCGTCGGACAGCGGTGCGAGCGTTTCGCGCATCGCATGGGACGGGATGCCGACGGCCAGCACGTCGGCGAAGTCGGCGAGCTCGGAGAGATCGGTGGTGGCGCGGAGGGTGTCGGGCAACGGGATGTCGCCGAGATACCGGCTGTTGCGCTGGTTGTTGTTGATGTCGTCGGCCGTGGCGCTGTCGCGTGCCCAGATGAGGGTGGGTGTGTTGCGGGCGGCGAGCGCGGCGACCGAGGTTCCCCACGATCCTCCGCCGAGCACGGCAACTCTCAATGAACGCGACAACCTTCGACTCCTTCGTTACGGGTTCCGTCGAGTCATTGAACCGCAAACGTCGCCCGGTCACGGCCGGTTTCGGGTTTCGCGGTCGCCCTGCCGAATGCGGCGGCCAGGTTGGCGACGCCATCATCGACGCTCTCGGCGTAGCTGAGGCCGTCCCGATGCGGAACCGGGCCATAGCTGGCGGCGTACGGGACACACTGCGCGATGAACCGCCTGTCCAGGCAGTCGGTGACGGCCGACAGCAGCCCGGTGACCTCAGTGCGGTCATCACCCACATACGACTCGCCGGTACCCCGACGACCAGGACCGTGATACTCATACCGCCGATGTTCCACGCGCATCCTGGGGAAGCCGGCAACACGACGCTGAACTTTCACTGTGAATGGAGGTACCGACGGCTGATCTGGTTCCGAATCAGTCGTCGGACGATCCCTGTCCGAACCGCTGATACGCGGCCTGCCGGGTGGTATCCAGGGCAGCACCGATGACCGTCCACGAGTCACCGGCTTCCCGTGCGGCGGCGACGGCGGCGTTGAGCTCGTCTCTCGCGTCGGCGAGATTCTTGCGGGCGGCGATGATGCGCCGGAAATGGGTGGCATCGCGTGACGGTGTGCGCGCCGGGTCGAGGTCGTCAAGTCCGGTGACATCGTGGATATGTCTGGTAGTCATAGCGTTTCACCCTCCTATCGGAGATAGTCGTAGAACTTGGCGCGCAGTCGATCTGCATGGATGATCCGTGTCGGTCGTCCGGCGGGGACGGCGACCAGTTCGAGTAGCGTTCCACTGACGTCGGGGCCGATGACGAGTAGTCGATCCTCTCCGTGGTAGTCGTACTCAACCAGTCGGATTGCGTTCTCCCATGCGTGGAGAATCGACTCGTCGCTGATGTCGTGTTTGCGGGCACTGTCCCGTATCTCCACCTGTAAAGGTTATCTTTACGTATCTCTTGTTGTCAAGGAAACCTTGACAACCGGTGAGCGGTGGCCTTGCCGTCCGTTCCTTGTCCGGTAGCGACGGCTGGATTTGGCTGACCGGGGCTTTGCCGATGGCTGGCGGAGGCATCTTGTCGGTCGTCAATTCGCGGGTTGCCAAGTGCGCCACTCGTGGCCACCGTACGCCTTGTCGTCCTGGACACAGACGTAGTCCACTCCGTCCAGAGAACTTATGGTCGCCGATCCTGGCGCACTGCACGGATCCCAGCGCTGGACGGGCAAGTAGTCATCATCGTCAACGTTGCGCTCGTGGCCTTCCTCGGTTCGCGACTCTGTTGGGGACGCCGATGGTGTTGGAGGAGTCGATGTAGTTCTTTCTGCCTCGTTCGCTTGACCGGGCAGATCGCTGATCGGCGCACTTTTGGTACTGCTTGGCGACGGCGTCGGAGGGGTGGTCGAGTCATCGTCGTCCGTATTGAACGAACACGTGAACTGCCATTTGCCGCGTGTACGTATCCACTTCGACTTCTCTGGCTCATCGTCGCCGGTCTGGGCAGTGACAGTTCCGCTGTTGCCCGTCTCTGTAACGTTGAGGATCTTGGTGGCCCCTTGAGTGACTTTTTCGTCGTCTTCGGCTCCGAATGTCTCGAAAATACTGGTGAGGAGGGCTGAGCACCCCGGTGTCGCGAACCGTTTCACCTCCTCGAACATTTCGAGTTGACTCTTGCCCTCGGAGCGGAGTTGATCGAGACGCTTGTTCATTCTTGCTGCAGTATCGCGAAGCGAGGTCTTCCCGAATTCCGGCATACTCTGGGCGTCGCTCGTGTGGTCCTGATCGGCCGTGGATTGCCCGTCGTCGCTAACGACGATGTAAGTGACGAGTGCGGTTACGGCGACAAGGAGATGAGTGGCGGCCCACTTGTGACCCGGTGACTCGTCTCCTGGCACTGTGCGAAGTTGGAGGAGTACTCAGCAGCGTCCCTGAACTGCGGTTTCATCGGTGCGCGCAAAGGGATTTGAACCCCTGACCGCTGGTGTGTAAGACCAGAGCTCTACCGCTGAGCTATACGCGCGGACAGCGCGCCATCGCGCACCAACGTAAGAATCTAGCGGCAGATCGTGTCGTGGTCCAAACTGGGACGTGCCGGAATCCGCGTTTTGTGGCGCGCAGCGACACAAAACGCGGAGTTCAGGGGTGGGTGATGGAGCGGCGGTAGCGGTCGGCGAGGCGGTCGTGTTCGTCGGCGAGAGCGGCGCATTCGGCGCGGAGGGCGGCGGGTTCGAGGATGTCGAAGTCGGCGTTGAAGGCGCGCAGCCAGCGGGCGATCGAGGTCAGGGATTTGCTGTAGACGCGCAGTTCACAGGCGCTGTCGTTGCCGGATTCGATGGTGGCCCAGTCGTCGGAGACCATCGCGGCGATGTCGGTGAGGGGGGCGTGGACGCGCACGCGGGCCGTCGCCGAGCGGTAGACGGCGCCGATACTGCGTGCCAGGTAGGCGCCGGCGCCGCCCTCGGGATTTTCGGGGGGCGGGACCGGGGGCCCGGGGGGGTTTTTGGGTTCCATCCGGTCGATGCGGAACGACCGCCAGTCCTCACGCGCCAGATCCCAGCCGATCAGATACCAGCGGGAGCCGTTGCGGACGACCCGATACGGTTCGATGTCGCGGCGGCTTTCGGTGCCGTCGGCCTTGCGGTAGTCGAAGCGCAGTCGTTCGTGCCGGTGGCAGGTGGTGGCGATGTCGGTGAGCCGGTCGGCGGGGATCGTCGTCCACGACGCGTCGCGCGGCACCGAATCGACCGACAGGGCGTCGAGACGGTGGCGCAGCCGCGACGGCATTACCTGACGCAGTTTGGTGAGCGCACCGGCCGATGCCTCCTGGATACCGGCGATACCACCGGCAGCAACGGTGTTGAGGCCGACGGCAACGGCGAGGACCTCCTGGTCATCGAGAAGCAGGGGAGGCATCTCCGCACCGGCACCGAGCCGGTAACCACCGCCGACGCCGACGTTGGCCTCCACCGGGTAGCCGAGGTCGCGCAGCTTGTCGATGTCGCGGCGCACGGTCCGGGTGGTGATGCTCAGCCTGTTCGCAAGCTCGGGACCCGTCCACTCCTGCCGCATCTGCAGCAGGGACAACAGGCGCAGTAGGCGTGCCGACGTTTCCAACATGCAGCAATCGTGCCCCAGAGGGCGGACGATTACTGTCCGCAATCGGCGGGGGAGATGAAAGTGCTCGGATCGGTCGTGTTGTCCAGCCACTTGCCGTACGGGGCATCGTTGCCGAGTTGCGCGGCCAGGGCGCCGAGTTCGGCACGTAGCGAGCAGATGTCGGAACGGGACCGGCCTGCCACCCGGTAGACGGCGTAGATGACGTTGCCGTAGTCGTCGCGATCGCGGAGTGATCCGCACGAGACGTCCGTGCGCAGATACTGCGAACCGGGGTACTGGCGCAGGTATGTGCTGATGTCGGCGGTGCGGGTCGATGCGTTGACCGCGTTGCCGACGACGACGATCCCGGTCCCGTCGCAGGCGGGTTGGCTGATGGGTGTGGCCAGTCCGAGGTCGCCGGTGCCGCGCGTGCGAGTTCTGGCAGGGGTTGTGGTTCGCGGGGTCGCGGCGGGGGGCCGGGCCTGCGGGACGTCGGTCACCGGGGACTCCGGGGGATCTCGTCAGCTGCGTCGCATCAGCTTCAGCGCGACAACCCTGTTCTTACCCGTTCTTACCCAGGTCCGTCGCCCGACCCGATACACCTTGCGCATGCCGCCCCGGCCGATGAGTCCGTCGATCCGATAGGGGCCGAGTGTGGTGCCCACTTTGTCGTATTCGAAACTGTGCAAAATCTCGGCCCTACTAGCCTCAGGCTTTCACGCTGATTGCGTGTCATAAACGAAGAATGGTGCCCTGACCTG